>JAIECJ010000222.1:48601-67072 GCA_029068555.1 Lachnospiraceae bacterium | reverse complement strand
CGCTTCAATTCTGGCAGTCTGTATGCATATTACAATGTGCCTGAAAGTGTATATAGTGGGCTTATGAATGCCAGTTCACATGGTAAATACTTTCATGCATATATCAGGGGACGCTACGGCGATACCAAAATCGGTTAATCGGTAATCATCAGCACGATGGCAGGACCGTTTGTTTCTATCTTTACATCCTCGTAAGGTTCTGCCATTTGTGTTTCCACTCCCTCACGGTTTTTTAGTTCTTCAACCAGTTCACACGTCTTAAAATTACTCAATTCAGCCAACTCTACCATCACCTCCCTCCTACTTCGCCGCCAGCTCCAGCATGTTCCTTGGCAGCTGTGGCTCCTCACATAAATCAAGCTGCTGCCTGTTATAAAGCGCTGTCGCTGTCGTGTTTATAATAAACAGTTCCTTTCCGCCAATAACCGCAAGTTTTTTGTTTATCTCTTCGATCTCTCTTTTTCTGTCTTGTAGTGTCATGTAATCACCTCTTTTCTTTGTGTTGTTTGAATACATTATAGTGCTGTATGAATACTTTGTCAACATATTTTTGTTTTGTTTGAAAACTTTTTATTGA
The DNA here is from genome assembly GCA_029068555.1 of Lachnospiraceae bacterium. GTDB lineage: Bacteria > Bacillota > Clostridia > Lachnospirales > Lachnospiraceae > COE1. Next base: position 66,495 of record JAIECJ010000222.1, on the reverse strand, counting down.
CTCAAAGATTTCAAAGTGCTATTCTTATTTCGAGGAGGTGAAGAAATGACGGTAAATGCGCGTATTAAAGAAATTAGGATAGCCAATAATTTAACTATGGAAAAATTTGGCGAACGAATTGGTGTTACTAAATCAACAATATCTAATATTGAAAATGGAAATAGAAATGCCACAGAGCACATGATTAAATCCATCTGCCGCGAATTTGGATATCGCGAAGAATGGTTGCGAAATGGTATTGAGCCCAAACAGCCTCCCAAATTAGAGGAAGATGAACTCGCTGAATACATAGAAGATTTACTTTCGACTGAAAATCCTGCCTATACCTTAATCAAAAGCATTTTGAAAACCTATTGCAAACTTGATGATAAGTCTAAACAGGTCATTAATGAAACCATAGACGGACTAATTGCTGAAATAAAAAAGGAAGGCTGACTCCTTCCCCAAAAATAAATGAATTGATTTCTGTATATTTTTATGTTATATTGTACTTGAAAAGGCAATACCGATGAACGGTTGCCTGTAGTTTATTGGTTACATATAGAAATAACCGCCAAGTTTGCAGGCCGGGCGGTTATTTTTATGCTCATTTTTTACTTTTCAGCACGGCTGCAAAGCCTACCAAAAAGATACCAATCTGAATCAATTCAGACAGGGTTATGTACATAAAGCCTTTTCCTTTCGTATATTTCCCATATAAGGCCTCCTTCCGGGAGTTCCTGGAACTATAGTCCAGCGAGCAGGCAGCCGTCCACCGTTATGGTATTGCCATTTGGAAGTATATCATATTGTATGCAATATCGCAACATCAAAAATGTTAATGCTTTCTCTTTTTGATGTAATGATGCATCATGGTATATATCTGTTTCAGGAACTTCAAATCAGCTTCCCCCATTAACTTAGCCATTTCTATAATCCGGTTAATATAGTCTTTATCAGTCATCCGCTCCACCCCTCTTATTTTGGTCTTTCCGCTTAAGGATATGCTATCACACCATAAGCCATAAAATCCACCCTCATGTTTTCATATCTTATTTAGAACATAATTTTTGTAAGATGTAGACAAAATACTAACCGTCATTTTTTCATATTTTATAGCACATTGTCAAATAATATGTCAATATCATACAAGGTACTATTTTTTTCCACATATATGCTGTATAATCAACAAATGTAAACAACACTACAAAATATCAAAAGGAAAGAGGAAAAAATATGGCACTTATTAATTGCCCTGAATGTGGAAAAGAAATATCAGACCAGGCTGTTTCATGCCCAAACTGCGGGACACCCCTTGGCAATAAGAAATTTTGCAAATTCTGTGGGGAACAGATAGACGAGAACTGCGTTATCTGCCCCAAATGTGGAAAACAGGTAGAGACTATAGGCGTAAAGAACCCGAACATCATTGTAAACAATTCTTCAAGCGCAAGTGCATCCGCAGCAGCGGCAGCCGTTTCTGCGGCAGTTGTCACACCAGTCCATTCCGGAACCCCCAAGGATAAATGGGTAGCCTTTTTCCTGTGCCTGTTTCTCGGGGAATTTGGCGCCCACAAATTTTATGAGGGCAAAGTCGGGATGGGATTTCTATACCTGTTCACATTCGGCCTGTTTTTCATCGGCTGGATAGTTGATTTGATTTCCATATTGGGAAAACCCAATACCTATTACGTTTAAACAACAAGGAGAAAACCCATGGGAATCACAGACGTATTCAAAACAAAACAATTCAAAAACGACATCGAACGCCTCACTGCCGAGAACAATTACCTGAATTCCCTCCTGACGCCCGAAATGAGACAGGCCGTCTCCATAAACGCCGAAATCCAGCGACTTAACGCAGAAAAAGCATCCGTCCAGGCAGCAATCGAGGACGGCATGTCAAAACGTCAGGCTCTGGCACAGGAAATCCATTCCCTAAATGAAGAAATCGAAAAGAAAAAAGCCTCCATCATCTTCCTTGACGATGAGATATTGTATCAGGATTTCGGGCTTTACACCCCGGTCTACAACCTGATGAACTCCGAAAAATACAAGGACAGGCTTGCCGTGGTGCGCGAACAGCAGAAAACCATGATAAAAAATAACACCGCCGCAGCCTTTCCCACCAACTTCACCTACAACAACAGCCTTGCCCAGGGAAAGAAGCTTGTGGCAGACAATGTAAAACAGATACTGCGCGCCTTCAACAACGAATGTGAGGCAATCATCGACAAGGTAAAATTCAACAACGTCGAGGCAATCCGGAAAAGGATTATCAAGTCATGCGAGGACTTAAACAAGCTGAACTCCAAAATGCTCATCTCCATCACCCCCGCATACCTGGACTTAAAACTGCAGGAAATGAACCTCTGCTACGAATACGCCATCAAAAAGCAGGAAGAAAAGGAAGAACAGAAGCGCATCCGTGAGGAGCAGCGCGAGGCACAGAAGCTCCATAAGGAAATCGAGGAGGCAAGACGCACAAGTGAAAAGGAACGAATTCATTACAGGAATGCCCTCCACCGCCTTGAAATCCAGATGCAGTCAGCCAATGAGGTGGAACGTACCATCCTGGAAGAAAGACGCCAGGAAATGGAGCAGCAGCTCAGCAATATCGAGGAGGAAATACGGAAAATAGACTACAGGGAGGCGAACCAGCGTGCCGGATATGTCTATATCATCTCCAATATCGGCTCCTTTGGGGAAAACGTATACAAAATCGGCATGACAAGAAGACTCGAGCCCATGGACCGCGTTGACGAGCTCGGGGATGCATCCGTACCCTTTGCATTTGACGTCCACGCAATGATTTTCAGCGACGACGCCCCTGCCCTTGAAGCCGCCCTGCACAGGGCATTTGACGACAGGAAAGTCAACATGGTCAATACGAGGAGGGAATTCTTCCATGTCACGTTGGAGGAAATCGAGGCAGTCGTAAAAAAGAATTTTGACAGGACGGTGGAATTTACAAAAATCCCAAATGCAGAACAGTACCGCGAATCCCAGATGATGCGGCGGCAGTTAGGGCTTGGCACACTGACAAGGCAGGGCGCCGTCGTGGATGTGCAGGCACCCACCCCCACGGCATCCGTCCCACCGGCAAGCCAGGCTGTCCTGGACCCTTCAAAAGAATACCTGCTCACCAAATGGGGAATTTATGAAATGCCGGAGCCTTACAAGGTATGCATTGCCAAAGGTCCCCGGAGTGGATTAAAGCTGGTGGCAACTGTATAAACACGTTACTGTTCACACCTACGCCAAAGTAGTAGGAATCGTGCGCCAAAATGCTTGCCTTTTAGCATTTTGTGTGCAAAATCTGTTATAATTTACACCTCAATAACTTATAAGTTGATGAAAACTGGCGTTGGTGTGAATTGTAACATAAACACGACATTTCGACAAGAAATGAAAAAACAAAGGTAGACTTCACATTGCAATCTGTGATATCATCAATATAACCTGGTTGCGACATCGCAGCCAGCAAAAAACCGCCCAGTGTTGGAGCACCGGACGGCTTCTGATAGATACATCCTGAAGAAGATACTATATCATTCACAACCATATTGTACCATTTTCAGGAGCAGCCTGCAAGCGTTATTTGCGCTGGCTGTTATTTTTATACACTTTTTTAAGGAGGAAACCGACCATGAAAATGAAAAACCCCAACGGATATGGTGGGATTGTCGACCTTGGAAAGAACCGCCGCCGTCCGATTGCCGTAAGGGTACCGAACGGCGTAAAGCTGACAGAGGACTGCCGAGAAATCCCCCAGTACAAATACCTTGGATATTTTGAGCGCACGCCGCAGGGAAAGAAAGATGCACAGCTATTGCTGGCACAATACAATGCAGGCATGCCTGTGAAAGTCTCCAATGTCAATTCCTGCCCAACCTTTGCGGAATGTTATGATTTATGGCTTGACCGGCACCTGAAACAGATTGAGAGCCGGAAAGGCACCGTGTCAAGGCAGCTGTCATGTTCCTACAACGCCGCATTTAAACGCTGCCACTCCATCCATGCAAAGAAAATCAACTGCATCAAATTCCAGGACATACAGGACATTGCAGACAGCGCCACATCCATGTCCAGCTCCACGGTGAACAACCTCAGCACGGTACTTTACAGCGTCTTTGACTTTGCCAGGAAGCAGAAGTATATTGATGAAAACTTCATAGGGGATGTCGAGTTCAATTATAAAAAGAGCACCGAATCCATCCATGACACATTTTCAGAAAGTGAGATGGCGGCATTGTGGGAACACTCCAGTGACGGAAATATCCGGATTGTCCTGATAATGATTTATACCGGGCTGCGCATCGAGGAGCTGTTATCCATGAAATGCCAGAATGTCTTCCTGGAAAGCCGCCATATGACCGGAGGAATAAAAACGGATGCAGGCAAAGACCGCATAATCCCAATTGCACGCAAGATACTCCCCTTTGTTTCGGAATTATATTGCGAGGGCAGTTATCTGCTGCGCCATGACGGCAGGCGTTACTCGCGCCCCTTCTTTATGCAGAGCATCTGGCAGCCTGCCATGGAAAGCATGAATCTGAACCACCTTCCACACGACACACGGTATACGTGCGCCACCATGATGGACAGGGCAGGCGTCAACCAGAACTGCATCAAGGAAATCCTCGGACACGCCAAAAAAGATGTGACAAACAAAGTGTACATAAAAAAGAGTCTCGACGATCTGGTCAAAGCAATAGACATGATATGATTTTGTATATTATGTGTATATTATTATCAAATTTTTACCCATCTTAACACGTCCCAAGCCCGCAAAACTGCGTTCTCACTTTTTATAAAATTAATCCATTTTTAATGTATATACTTATTAATTGTGTTATAATAAATTTCAGAGTATGCCAGTTCGTGTTTGAAAAATGCTCTACTTTTATATAAAACTACACAGATGGAGGTAATATATCGACGTGATAACAGTAAAAACAAAATCCAGCGGCACCATGAATCACAACACAATTCTATCTATCAACGTGCCCAATCCTCATAGTGTAAAAGACAAAAACAATATTATCACAATAATAAATAAAAACAGCAGAACTCCCACAGCAGCTGACCGCCCGCAGCAAAGCATGATGCAGCAGCGCCCTCAAAACAATCCTGTTCCAAGTATTCCAAGTCACAACAGCTCTATTCCTCCAAGGCGGCAGATTGAACAGCCGCAAATCTGCCAGCCCGCCCTGACTGCCGGGCAGCAAAACACGCAGGGTACAGCCTCCAGTCCTATTGAAAAGCCCATTCCCGCGCTGCAGAACAAGGTACAGAAGGGACAAAAAATTCTGCTGTCATCAGGTGCCGTCACCACCGTCGACGCCTGCTTTGGTTGGAATGTCACAGATACCAGATGCGACGTAGATGTATCCGCATTTCTGCTCGGAGCAGACGGAAAGGTAATTGGGGACAGCTGGTTTGTATTTTACGGTCAGCCTACAAGCCCTGACCAAAGCACGAAATTCATGCAGGGAAGCGGCGCAGACCGTGAAATAGTTCAGATTGATTTCGGAAAATTAAACCCACAGGTTAAGAAAATCGTATTTGTTCTTACCATCAATGACGCGTTGAAAAACAGACTTCATTTCGGCATGCTCAAGGATGCCTATGTGCGAATCATGGACAAATCCGGAAAAGAACTTGTCAGTTTTCTGATGACAGAATATTATAACAATGTCATTTCAATGATGATCGGAGAGCTCTACCAGCACAACGGCATATGGAAATTTAATGCAGTCGGAAACGGCGTTGCCAAAGACCTCGCCGGTTTATGTGCCCTATATGGTGTCCAGGTTGTATAAAATGGAAATTTATACAGAAAAGTATTATTGATTAGAGGAGTATACATATATGTTAACATTTGAAGTAATAAACGAATTGACCTTAAAAGTTACCTGCCGTGGAAATGATGTATTGTTTACAAAAGCAGGCTCTTTCATCTGCGGAGAAAACAGCGGATATAAGAACTACAAATTTGAAAAGCTGCTGCTCGGACCACAGGAAAATGCAGGACAGGCGCTGCTTGGTTCCCTGATACGGCGCGTGACTGGTGAAAACCTCCCGCTTATGAAAGTCATGATGAACGGTGACAGCATTACCTATTATGCAAACCACGCACAGCATGTTGTTGTATACCAGCTGCAGCAGGGTGAGATGCTCTCAATTGAGTCTGAAAATATCCTTGCCTTTACACCGGACTGCAAGTATGATGTGCGCTTTATTGGATGTGGTGTTATCTCGCAGAAAGGACTTGCCACCTCCACGTTGACCGGCATGGGTCCAAATGCCTATGTTGCCATTCTTGTAGACGGAAACCCGATTGTGTTAAGCAATGTCCAGACAGGCACCACACTGGCTGTCGATCCTGACGCTGTCGTGTGCTGGATGGGTGCAGGTCCTTGTGATCCCGATATCAAGATGGACGTAAACTGGAAAACCTTTATCGGCCAAAGCTCTGGGGAATCGTACAGCTTCGAGTGGGGCGGACACCAGCCTGTAACTGTTATCATCCAGCCAAGTGAGCGCATGAGCGGTGTCAGTCTTGGCATGGACGGCGGACGGCTCGGGCATCGTCCAAATTAATATTTCAATTGTCTGTTGGCAGAAATCTGAAGCACTGTCGCAAGCGCTGCTTCCGCGTACAGCTTTTCTGCCGACGGGCATTTTACTTTACTGGAAAAATGATATCTTTGTGCAAGCTCTGGCGCTGCAATCCCATAGTCCGCAGCTTCCAGCATGGAAATATCAAATTCACTGTCGCCTGCTGCTGCCACATAATCTGCACCTGCATATTTTCTAAATCGTTTGACAGCCTCTCCCTTGCCCAATGTTTTTGGGACAGCATACACTTTCAATCCATTGTGAAATACATCAACCACGTCCGCATCGATCCTTTTTCGTAAATCACTGACTACCGACTCCGGATCCTCACATTTTGTAAATACAAAAAGCTCTTTGATAAACCGCAGCTCAAAGCATCTCCTTTTTTCTTTTTCGAGAAATTCCAGTGCCGTATGCAGCATTTTTTTGCTCCCCTTTATCCGTTCTAATGATTCCATGTACCATCCTTCGTCCTCTTTCCCGTCAACAAGCAGCACACCGCCATTACACACAAGCGCATACCGAAACCCTCCCACACCCAAATCAATCCGCTGATACTGCTCAATTGTCCTCGTTGTCGTCGGCACGATGAGCACCTGATCTTCCAGTCTTTTCAATTGCTGTAGAAGCAGAAATGTCTCACGCGTGATAAACGATATTTCCCTTCCCTGATAAATCTCCGCACAAATCCTATCCTGTCCTATATCATATTTATGTGAGTATATAAGTGTATTATCCAAATCCGTATGAAATACTATCATCATTGCCTCCATCCAGGCTGCATGCTTATCTATTGTCTTTGCCGCCAGGCAAGAAAGAGTAATTTTTCCCACTCGGGCCTGCGTATAAAAGAGAAGTGCAATCTACCAAAGTATCTCACACTTCTCTTTCTACATACAGCTTAAGGTGCTCGTTATCATATATTATTTTCTGTTAACAATAACTTTTCTTATCATATCCACAGGAATCATTGTAGCTGCCAGTATGATAACCGTAATCCAGCCCTTGACGCCAAATGGAACACAGCTGAACATGTTTCCTATCCATGTAAATGCCTCAAACGGTATCAGTGCTGCATTTACGATAACCGCCTGCACAAGAATGATGGTAAAGAATACCTTTAAAAATCCCGTATTCTGGTCAAGTCCTTTAAAGATGCCAAACCCATCATCCCTAACGTTGAATCCGTTGAACAATGCACTTACAATAAACAGTACAAAATAGCCTGTCAGGTGTTGTTCTTCGTCGTAATCAAAAACTTCCTGGAAGAATGGCGCCTTGAGATATACAAAGCTCATCACAGTAAGCCAGAGACCCATTGTGACAATCTGCGCCATCATCTTTTTGCTTACAATGCTCTCGTCCCTTCTTCGCGGCTTCTCAAGCATATATTTTTCAAGTGCAGGCTCATTGCCAAGCATAATCGCGCCAAGTCCGTCCATTACCAGATTTACGAACAGCAGATGGGTAACCTTTAACGGCTCCTCAACGCCGAAGAACGGCGCTATCGCACTGACAATTACTGCTGCCACGTTGATGACCAGCTGGAATTTGCAGAATTTCAGAATATTATGGTAGATTGTCCTTCCGTACAGGATGGCATCTTTAATTGACTTAAAGTTATCATCCAGAATAACAATCTTACCAGCTTCCTTGGCTGCCTCTGTACCGCTTCCCATCGCAAAGCCCACATCCGCACGCTTTAATGCAGGTGAATCGTTGACACCGTCACCTGTCATACCTACAACAAGGTTCATCTCCTGACACAGCCTTACCATACGTGACTTATCTGTCGGCAGCGCTCTGGCAATAACCCGGATCTTTGGTATGATTTTCTTTACATCATCATCCGACATTTCATTCAGCTGCGCTGAAGAAAGCGCCATATCATCATTGCCCTGTAACAAACCTGCATCCTTTGCAATCGCCACAGCCGTTTCAAGCCTGTCGCCTGTAATCATGACTACCTGAATACCAGCATTCTGAACTTCCTTAATCGCATCCCTTGCCTCTGGTCTCACATCGTCTCTAATGCCGACCAGACCAATGATAACAATATCCTCGTTAATCTTATTCTCTGCAAGCTGACTCTCAGAATAGCCAAATGCGAGAACACGCATAGCCTTTGCCGCAAGCTCGTCAATCTTTCTGTCAAGTACACTCTTATCAATATCCCTGATATTTCCGTCTGCGTCAAGATATTTGGCCGCAGCCGCGAGCAGGCGCTCTGGCGCTCCCTTGTAAAATGTTTTGCCAACACTGTCAATCCTTGCCTGACTAAACTTGTTTGTGGAATTAAAGCCCTGATGCGCTGTGACAACATACTCTGTGTTAGAAACCAGCGCGTTGAAAGTCTCCTCACCGATAAACTTCATCAGTGCCTGATCCGTTGCATTACCGCCGATAACCCTGTGTGAAGCGTCAAACATGGACTGTGTATTCTTGCCAATCGCCAAATCCACGAGTCCCTTGACCTTGCTGTGCTTACTCAGCTGCGGGATATCAATAGAGTTACCGTCCGCGCAGAAGAAATCAACAACTTCCAGCGAGCCTTTTGTGATAGTACCCGTCTTATCACTGAAAAGAATATTTAATGAACCTGCTGTCTCAATACCCTCTGCTTTTCTGACAAGAACATTGTGGTCAAGCATCTTACTCGTGTTCTGCATAAGCACAAGGGAAATCATCAGCGGAAGTCCTTCCGGCACTGCGCAGACAATGATAACAACTGCCAGTGAAACCGCCTTCACCACGTCCATGATGATGCTTTGAATGCTGTTTGTAAAGTATGCCGCCGGCCCACCGGCAGACACGATAAAGAACGCAAAATACAGAACTGCGATGATTGCCGCACCGATATAGCCAAAGGTCGAAATCTGGTTAGCAAGCTTGGCAAGTTTTACTTTCAGCGGGGAATCCGGCTCATCCTCCTGCATCTCCTCCGCCATCTTACCCATCATGGTCTTCGTTCCGACTTTTCTGACATCGAGGATACCTTCCCCGTCAAATATTACCGCACCGCGAAACAGGGAATACTTATCCACAAACGTATCGCCAGTAATGTCATCCGCAAGCTGTACGCCTGGGTCTGCCGCCGTTTTTTTGCACTCCTCCGCTTCTCCGTTCAGGGCAGAGTTGTCGACCTTGAGCGCTCCGTCAATCAGAATACCATCTGCCGGAACCTTATCACCGGACTGAAGGAGCACCTTATCTCCTACCACAACGTCATCTACTTCAATAACTGTCACAACACCGTTTCTGTGTACTTTACACTTGTCCTTTTCTGTGTTGTCCTTTAGCTCACGGTATTTTGTATCACTCGCCACGCCAGTTTTTGCCGATACAAACGCCACAATAAATACTGCGATAATCGTTCCCAGCGGCTCATATATCTCCGCGTAGCCAAAGAAAAACATGACAATCATCAGCGCCGCAATTGCCAGAAGGATTTTGATCATCGGATCTCCGAATGTCTCCTTAAACTCCTCCCAAAAGGTGGTAGGTTCCGAGTCAGGAATCGCATTCGAGCCATATTTCTCCCTCGACTGTTCGACCTCTTTGTCACTAAGTCCATTAAATTTCATTTTAATATTATACTCCTTTCAAAGTCCGCAGGTTTGCGCTGCACGCACAAGCCTGCGGATTTTTTAACCGTTTTGCTGCCGCTCACTCCGTTCCGGCAACACCGTTTCTCCTCACTCTTTACAGAAATCTGTTTACAAGCTCGCCAAGTCCAGGATCCTGTGTTCCCTGACCTACAGCATTGAATTTCCACTCGCCGTTATGCCTGTATATCTCGCCAAAAATCATGGCTGTCATGTTGGAGTAGTCCTCAGACAGATTATATTTGCACATCTCTGTGTTATTTCTGGCATCAACAAGACGGATAAACGCATTTTGAATCATTCCGAAATGCTGTTTTCTCTGGTATGCCTGATAGATATTTACAACAATGACAATTCTGTCATATTGTTCCGGAATCGCTGCAAGATCCACGATAATCTGCTCGTCGTCACCATCGCCTGCTCCTGTGAGATTATCTCCCATATGCTGCACTGTGCCTGTCTTATGTCTGAGATTATTGAAATAAATCACGTCATCATTTGCGCAAAGCTTTCCGTTCATAAGTAAAATTGCAGATGCGTCACAGTCAATCGGCTGTGGCTTGGGTGCAAAAAAACCTCTCTTTGCCTGCTTTGCCTCATCCCACCCAAGACCTACAATCACTTTCGATAATCCTGCATTATCCTTTGACAGACTAACCTTCTGTCCTTTTTGTAAACTAACTGACATTTTATTCTCCCTCCTGTCATCGCCGCCATTTACGCACTCACTTCAACGCCAAAATTTGCGCAGAGTGCTGCAAGTCCGCCCTGAAAACCACTTCCGATAGCATTAAATTTCCACTCACTGCCGCTCTTGTACAGCTCGCCAAATACCGCGGCTGTCTCGATGGAGAAGTCTTCCCCAAGGTCATAGCGCAGCATCTCCTCACCGTTTTCCTCATTATATATTCTGATAAACGCATTGTTTACCTGCCCGAAATTCTGCTTTCTCTTTTCCGGCTCATAGATTGTTACAGTAATGGCTATCTTTGTGATATTGTCAGGAACCTTTGACAGATCAATCTTAATCTGCTCGTCGTCACCGTCTCCCACGCCTGTCAGATTATCCCCCTGATGCACAACACTTCCTGACGGATGTGTCAGATTTCCATAAAATACAAAATCGTCTGACTTCGATACCTTTCCCGTATCTGTCAGAAGAAATGCAGCGGCGTCCAAATCGAAATCTCCGCCTGTGTCAAACGCATTGACATCCCAGCCAAGTCCCACAACAACATTTTTCAATCCTGGATTATCCTTTGTAAGGCTAACCTTCTGTCCCTTTTGCAAACTAACCGGCATACCCATATCCTCCATTTTCATTTTATATTTTTCTTTTTATAGTTGACGGCAAAAGTATTTGCCGTTTTATGCTACCTCTATTCCATAGTGACCGCAGAGTGCAGCAAGTCCGCCCTGGAATCCGCTTCCGATAGCGTTAAACTTCCACTCTCCATTGTGCCTGTACAGCTCACCGACAACAACCGCCGTCTCAATCGAGAAATCCTCCCCAAGGTCATAACGGATAAGCTCCGTGTTTGTCGTCTCGTCCACGATACGGATAAACGCGTTAGAAACCTGACCAAAATTCTGCCTCCTGACATCCGAGTCATAAATCGTAACAGTGAACGCCACTTTCTCAACATTTGCGGGAATTTTCTCAAGGTCAATCTGAATCTGCTCGTCATCGCCCTCTCCCTCTCCTGTAAGATTATCTCCCATGTGCTTAACGGCTCCGCTTGGATGCGCCAGATTACCGTAGAACACAAACTCTTTCTCTGTCGGGCACTTTCCGTTTGCTCCAACCATAAACGCTGCGGCGTCAAGGTCAAAGTCCGCGCCGGAATCAAACGTATTCACATCCCAGCCAAGTCCCACCATAATCTTTTTCAGACCAGGATTTCCTTTTGTCAGATCCACTTTCTGTCCTTTTGATAAACTAATTGGCATATGTTTTTTCCTCCTTAAATATGATTATTTATAAAATATTATAGTGCTTTCTGTTTCAAACATGATAACCGTTGCGCTTCTGCAAAATTATTTTGGCATATGATACATCTTGTTAAACTCCTGCTTGATGCTCTCGAGTCTTGCCTGATCCTCAATGCGCTTCTGTCGTGCATCATTCTGAATCTGCCTTGTCTCGTTGATGCCATCCACAATTGTCCTCCACGTTGTTTCCAGCGTCTCAATCTTGATAGAGCTGCCGGATGCCATCGCCGTTGTGAGCTTTGTCTGTTCCACTGTATTCTGCGCATTTTTAATTAAGAGTTCATTTGTCTTGGCATCAAGCGCACTCATCGCCTCCGCCTGTATCTTCTGGCGTTTCAGCATTATCGCCTGTGCAAGCGCCTGTTTAAATACCGGAAGTGTTATGATAAACGCGGAATTTATCTTTCTGACAAGATTCATGTTGCTAAATTCCATCGCCTTAATCATCGGGATAGACTGCATGGCGACACTCTCCGCCGTCCGCAAATCCTGTGTCCGCTGCTCGAGCATCATCAGTGCCTGATTCAGGCTGGTAATCTCAAACTGAATGGAGGTATCCCCTGTCGCCTGCATATCTGACTCTCTCTGTGCAATGTACTGTTCCAGCTCTCTGCATCCCTGCTCACCTGCAAGAATGTATTTTACAAGCTCATGATAATAATTGACATTGGCGTCAAACATGGTATTGAGATTGCGGTTTGACTGCTTGATTTCCGACTCGTATTTTTTGAGTTCCACATATATCTTGTCGACCTCGTCTCCCATGGTATGGTACTTATCCAATATTTTATCCAATTGTTTTCTCATATTACCAAAAAGTTTGCCAAAAAGGGAAGGATTTTCCTGAAGCTCATCAATGTCAAACTTCTCCATAACCTTTGCAAGTGCATTGAGCATCTCGCTCGAATCATCAAGCTGCGCCATGTTTACATTGTTCAGCACAACATCCGAAGCTTTTGATATCTCCTCGGCAACCTCGGCGCCAAACGATACAATCGTCTCAAGATTGCCCACCTCAATCGTGCTTACAATGTCATCAACCTCCTGCGAGCCGACGAGCTCCTCATTCATCTGCTGCCGGTCTTCCACGATATCATACGTCTCGACAACCTCAATCTCGTTCTTCACATCCACCGTGTTTGCCATTACAGCTGACTGTGTTTTTGTTTTGCTAAAATCCAGTCCCATCTTAATCCTCCATTCTTTGGTTAGAAACTGTTCAAAATAACTTGTGACAAGGACATCGTATAAATGTTTAACTGCAAAGAAGAAAATCGCAGTCAAAGGAGCTGCGGCATAAAAGGCAGCGCCCTATGTCAGGATTTTCTGATGCCGCAGATGGGCATTTAGCCATGTCAGCATCTGACAGGCCGTTGTCATGCGTTATTTACTGACAATTCCTTAGATACTATATTCTCCTGAAAATTTTATCACGCCATGACGGTCGTGTATTGGATGAAACAAGCGCCATGTTTGGAACCTGCAAATCGTACACATACTCGCCTATCTGGTGTTCTTCCATTAACCTCCTGTTAAAATGTTTCTCAATATTCTGATACCCAGTCGGCACAAAGAAAACCACATCAAATCCAGCCATATTCAGAAACGCTGTGAGAATCGAATCCTCTAGGGAAATCAGCTTCTCTCCTGTATTGAAATATATCAGCTTGGGGTTTTTCTTTGTAAAGTCAAACTTCTGTATCAGCCTGACAATCTCTTTGGGCATATTCAGAATCGTTGCAATGATTGTGTACTCCGTACCATTCTCGAAGGTACCCCGAATCACCCTGCTCTCTATCAAAAGCTGCAGCTTGTCAAGAATATGCTCCTGAATCTCCTCACGCAGAAAACTGTACGGATAACCTGAATGCTCTTTTATCCTTTTCTTCTGAATCCGCCCGTTTTTGAAAAATTCCGCCGCGTACATTTTCATCGGATTAGGCGCTGTCGGGTCGATATATGGCACAGACTTTACGACAAACGTATCCTCAGTCATCAATTCTTTTATGGAGCTCCAGTACTTCGGTACCATACCATCCTTGACCCCTGATACCTTGGCAAAGATAACAGGGAGTGTTACAATCCCGTTCTCTGTGCTGAAATTAGGGCGGTATTTGAGCTCCTCTTTCCACAAAATCTGTATCTCCTCATACATAGTCTGAAGTGTCACTGAGGATGCCTTTGCATACTGCTGATTGCGATAGATTCCTGTGTCCTGATACATCAGGTTATCCAACTCCCGCTCTGCATGGTACGCCGCCGTTCCCATGTGCACATCCGCGCTCTGCCTTGGATAGCGGCTCATGGACAGCGATTCTGTAAAATGTATCTCATACAACAGTTTGTCTTCCAGACAGCACTTTGTATTTAAATCCGGATTGAGTATCAGTACATCAACCGGAATCCGCGCCAGAAATCGCAAAAACATCGCTTCGTTCTCATCCCTGCAGGGACCCATGTGTATAAAGCATGCGATATCCGGCATCTTCCAGCTGGAAAAAAGTTCCTTTGTGTACCGCTTTATCCAGCAAATCATATAAACAGCCCTGTTGGTCAGCTTGTTGAGGTTCCCGCCGGCAGCTTTCGCCTCCGCGAGCATCACATCGAGAAATGCCTTCACCATCACCCTTTGCAGCTCGATATTGGCGCTGTATTGTATGTTTGCCGCCAAATCCATCAGCATCTCGTCCTGTCTCGTGTAATTTCTGCGTCTGACTGCCGCTATTTCCTCCATGTCAGGCTTCGCAATATACTCGTCAACGATTACGACACGTCTCTGGTTATTGGTCAGTTCAAGCTGAAGCTGATACAATTCATTTGCATAAGTCAGCTTATCCTCCACACCGTTTATCCTGTAAAAACAATTATAGAAAAGTTTGGGATCGTCTCCCCTTGCAGCAGCGGTTCTCTTGATATCCGCGAGTCCCTTTCCTTCTATCCATGCATTTGTACAGTTGAGAATTTGCGGCTTTATCCCATATATTCTTTCATTATTAATCGCATTCTGTATTTCGGACCGAATCCACCTTAAATTAAATTCCGGCGGAAATTTCTGCATATCAGGCAGCACAAGACTGTCCGATATCCGGCTTTGCGCATCAAGGCTTTGATATTTTGCATCGCCATGATACTGCAAAAGCACAACATCACACCCAGCATTGGAGAGAATTGTGATAATCTGTAATTCATAGCTGCTGACTTCGCCTTCGTACAGTATTTTAGGAATACTGTTTTCACCAAGCATATTGACAATGCGCTCAAACTTATAATATAACCAGCACATAAACTTTATGTATGCGTTTTTCAGCATATTCTCATTTTTACCAGTCTTTCTCAGTGTATCAAGCGTATCAAACAGTGCCCGCGCAACATTTCCGCGCTGATAATCATTCATGCGGGGCAGCCATTTCTTCAGGCTCTGTGATATGAAATCAGGACTCATTCTGAAATCCAGCCCCATGATTTCCTCATAATATGAAAGATTTTTCTCGTCAGGATTTGGAATTTTTCCTTCAATAATCACACCGGAAAGTCTTGCAGCCTCATAATACTTTTGTATAAACTGCCCGATTTCATCCGTATACCCGTTTATTCGATAGAAATACACACCCTTGTCTGGCCTGGCGTTTCGTTCCACAAAAAAATCATTGAGATTTTTTATTTTAATATGCGTAAACATTTCTTTCCCTCAATAAAGCAATTGACTCACAACCGTTAAATTTTTCAGCACAATTAACGCAATTATATCATATTAAAACCAGTTATTCAACAATATCAGAACATACTTTCAAATATTAACACATTTTTAATCTGTCTTTAATAAACTATCCGGTAAACCCCTGGATAAACATATTGATAAATTCGTACCCGACCGCCAGATTGATGCCCTGTGCATCCGGAATCCCCGCCGTGCTGATGCCAATGACTTCACCGTACATATTGAGCACTGCCCCGCCGGAGCTGCCTGGTGATGTTGGTGCCGTAAACTGTATCATATCAACACCGTCAAACTTGCGAAAGCCTGATATAATCCCATCCGATACGGAATTGAACAGTCCCAGCGGACTCCCTATTGCTACAACCTTCTGCCCTCTGACAAGTCCCTGTGTCCCCTTGTATACAGGAAGCGGGTTCAGTGTGCGGTCTATCCTGATCACAGCAAGATCCAGCACATGGTTGTACTTGATAATTTCCTTTGTCTTGTAGCAGGTCTCGTCGTCCTCAATTCTGACTGTATAATAACTGCCCCCGCTCGCAACATGCTGATTCGTCAGAATATATCCCTTTCTGCCGACCATAATACCAGAGCCAGAGCCCATAAACTCCCCTTTGTTGTCATGTATGGTAATCATCACAACAGACGAGGCAAGCTGTGCGAGCTGCTCGAAGCTCTTTTCCGTCCGTGTGCATTTATTTGCACCCGCACTGTCTGACACAACATGACGCGGCACTGAAACGCGAACTGGCTGCGGCTGCACGCTTTCCGGTCTCTGAGGTGGTGCAGCCGGCTGCGGCTGTGTCTTTCTTCTGTCATGCCGCTGGGGAATTACCACCCTGATATTTCCGTTGTTCTGACTGTTTCCACCACTCCCGTTTCCTGTCCCAGTGCAATGCTGCAGCTCTTCTGGCACAGCTGCAGGCTGTGATATTGTCTGTTTCTCTTCCGGTGAAAAATCAGGCACCTCAACATCCGCAAAATTTCCAAGCACAAATGCTGTAGATAGTCCCTTCAGCGGCTGACTCAGCACGATATCTGCCCTGCTCTGCAGCAACAGGACATCCACCCCGACAAGCGCAAGCATGTAGTAAAAAAGAAATTCCTGCTCCTTTGTCACATCGTGCACAGCCAGCTTGATCCTCTCCTCACCATCCCCCTGTGCACATAACCTGCGGGCTGTCAATTCCTGTATTACTACATCAAACCAGTATAGCAGCTTCACCACAAAATTCTTTTCTATCGTCTCCGACATGCCGGGCTTTATCTGTCTGTAGTTATCTGTTACCTCTGACACTGCTTTCCCAAGCAGCACTGACAATTCGGCATCATCTCCCGCAGCCTTAGTCCGCATACAACTTCTCTGGCTGTCTGTCCAGTTTCGGTAACAACCGGAGTAGTACTCCACATCCTGAGTCGTGGGAGCAGATGGAAGCGAACGTATTCTGTTATACAAAATCTTTCCTTCACGCATGTTTTGCAGCATGAGACTGTCAAGCCGCAGAATATCATTCTGATCTGATCCCAATGCCCTTGCAAAGCAAATCTCCCTGTGGTCTGCACCTGAACCACTTTTTCCTTTTGCAAATTCATCAATCGAGTGAATGTCTGCCACATAATACATATATCTGTTTATTTTGTGTTCCATTATCTTTGTCCTCTGCGCTTCCTGAACCATATTTGCATAATAAACCTTAATAAATTTACTATAACACATATTCTTGTCTTTATCTACCTTTTTACCAAAATGTGTGATATACTGGTAAACGTAGGTTGATGTTCAAACAGGACTTAGCAGCCACTGCTAAGTCCGTGGCAAAGTGTGGCGCATAGTAAAAATCCATTTGCGAAGCAAATTTTGCATGGATTTTTACCTGTTGCTGGAACGGAGTGAACAGTAACAAACGTAGGTTGATGTTCAAACAGGACTTAGCAGCCACTGCTAAGTCCGTGGCAAAGTGTGGCGCATAGTAAAAATC
>JAIECJ010000222.1:0-48501 GCA_029068555.1 Lachnospiraceae bacterium | reverse complement strand
TGAACAGTAACAAACGTAGGTTGATGTTCAAACAGGACTTAGCAGCCACTGCTAAGTCCGTGGCAAAGTGTGGCGCAGTCAATTCGCTGTCAGTTTTACAGCTATGCATACTATATCCGCGCAGAAATTCATTTGTTATGAAGACTATGCATGGATTGTCACTCACTTCCGGAACACCACTTACATAAAAATAGCGCTTTTATCAGGAGTTTATTACAATGAACAATTCTTTACTCTATTACAGTGTCGGTGCACTTTTATACTGTCCTGCCAACAGGAAAAACATTGTTGAATCCATCACCAGCCAAAGATTCGGCACACAGTATTCGCTTGCAATGTGTCTTGAAGATACCATACGTGACGACTGCGTGACTGAAGCAGAACATATATTGACTGATTCACTGCACAGACTGGATATGAAAAAGCAGGAAATGGCATTTTATATGCCGAAGATTTTTGTGCGCGTTCGAAATGCCCGTCAGATTGGCAGACTTCACAAAGCTTTCGGGACGAGCGCCAAACTTGTCACGGGCTATATCCTTCCCAAATTCTCACTTGAAAATGTAAACGACTACATTGAAGCGATTGTCAGGACAAACGAAGCTTCCTCCCAGCCAGTATATACCATGCCGATTTTTGAGAGTCCCAGCATTATTGACCTGCGCAGCAGATATGATATTTTATATAGATTGAAAGACCGACTTGACGAGATAGAAGACAGGGTCTTAAATATACGTGTCGGCGGAAACGATCTGTGTCATGCATTCGGATTCCGGAGACATGATGACGAATCCATACACCAGATCCGCCCCATTGCCAATATTTTCTCTGACATCATCACTATTTATGGCATGGACTATGTCGTTTCCGGTCCGGTATGGGAATACTATCACAGCAGCAACTGGGAAAAGGGACTGTACCACGAAATTGCCGATGACCGTCTCTGCGGCTTTGTCGGAAAGACAGTCATTTATCCCAGCCAGATTGATGTTGTAAACGATGCTTACAGGGTGTCCGAAAAGGACTATCATGATGCCGCCGCAGTCCTGAACTGGGATAAATCGTCACACTCGCTCGTCGCCGGAAGTGCAAGCAGGGAGCGAATGAACGAATACAAAACACACGCCAACTGGGCGCTTCGTACCTTGCTTATGGCAGAGTACTTTGGCACCAAAAAATATTAACTGATAATCTGCGGCAATTCAATATAAGACACCGTTTTGTCTGTCCTGTCCATTGTCCAGTCAATGTCACGGCCGAACATTTTGTTGAGGGCTATATTCGGTATGTTTACTCCTGCCGCCAGACAGCTCATCTGAAGCCCGCCGGACATTCTGGTGTTAATCTCAAGCAGATACGGCACACCATCTTTTATCTTAAACTGAATATTGCACGGATATTTGAGAGAGATACGGTTCATAACAGCGCCTGTCATCTCCAGAATATTCTGATTGTACTCTATCCGCTCATGCCGCGCTGTGCCCTTGTTCCTTGGTATTGCAATCAGTCCTTTCCCTGTCTGAAGGCAGTCCACGCTGATTTCATTTCCTGGGAGATATGGCATCACCATCATAGCATCAAATTCTGTCACACTTCCCAGTGTCTCTGTTAACATCTCATAGGAGATTCCACTTCCCTGGTATACCTTAAGCTGATGGAAACGGTCTGCATTTTCCGTAATTTTCCGAAAACTCATTCCACCTTCATCCCTGACAAACTTGATACAGACCTGCCCATACTCCGCCCTGAGTTTTCTGTATGCCTGCTCGAACTGGCTGACACAACTGACAATATAAAAATCCGGAATATGCAGTCCGTCGCAGTCCTTAAGATAGCCGTATGCTGCCGCTTTGTCATTCAGAAGCTTTATCGCGGCATAATCGTCCACCATAACTTTTACGCCAGCCTTTTCAAAACGCGCCTTATTACGGCTGATATCCACCATATTCCGGCGCGGGACAAATGCATCTATGCTGTGCCTCGCACAGAAATCCAGACAAAAAGTGATATACTCCTCACCGTCAATGTCCGGCTCCTCATACCACTCGTCACATACTTTTTGTATAACAGACTCCCGTTGTCTGTTGCTTCCGACTACATAAACCTGCTCAGCATCGTCCTCCTTCATCAGTTCAATGAGTCTATAGGAAGTGCTGAACCAGTGATTAAACCATACCCTTATCATTTTAGCCCCCTGTCGTGCCTATGCCTCTGCCAATTTCCGAATCATGCCGCAGCATTTGTAGTGTTTCAACGGATAATATTCGACTGGCACATTTTTCTCATCGGCAAGCCTCACGATAGGACCAAGCTCCTGACTGTTTTTATATTTCTCATCAATCAGTATTTTCCACGGAACACGGCGCAAAAGCACTCTTGTTGTCTCACCAATTCCCGGCTTAATCAGATTGATGTCATCTACACCAAATATTCTGGCAAGCTCCCTGACTTCGTCGGATCCATGTCCGTTGATCTGCATTTCATTAACCAATGGTGTTGCTGCAAAGCTTTGTTTGTCGTCAGTCTGAAAACAACGCTCTATCGCGTTAATAAATTCGTATGACAAGTCAGAATCAACAAGTTCTCCATAATATGCCGCACCGTGAAAATCATTGGGTCCTATAATATCATTCCTTAAAAATGTTCTGCTGACCAGCCCTGAAACCGTACAGTTCAGACACGAGCTTGGTATCAGAATGTCGTCATGTGTGCCGCACAGCTGCGTCATATTTGCAGGATCTGCCACAACTGCAATATCCGGCGAAACCCCCTCATAAGCTTCTATGTCTTTTCGCAGTTCCCCCAGTATAGCACCTTTACCAATCCATCCGTCTACAAAAAGAAGCTGTTGCGGCTGATACAGCCCAAGCAGATACTTCATGGCATTATCATCAATGCCTCTCCCTTTTATAATGGAGATGGAATAATGCGGAACATCGAACCCGTATTTTAATTTGATATACCGTTTCACCAGAATTCCTATCGGTGTGCCTGCCCTCGCAAGAGATACCAGTACAACATCTTTTCCCCTTGTCCCTATAATCTTATCAGAAAGCGTTCCAACTGCCAGAGCGGTCGGTTCCGCATAGGTGTCAAGCGCTTCCCTGTAAACTTCCATATATTTCTGCGTCGGAACGTATTCGATTGGAAGCATCTCGCTGTAATGTTTTCCGGACTGTATCAGACGCTCCCGTTCTTCTGTGGGCTGGGGCTTTACAAGTCCTGTGATGTCCTTTAGCAGCAGCGTTACGTCCCCGTCTTTGTACGAACTTCTCATGCCATTCTCTCCTTTCCCATTCATTTCTTGTTCACCTCGTTCCAATCACGCCGTCCCTTCTTTTTTGCGGTGTGCCAGAAACGGAAACTCATATAACATCATCGCTGTCCACCCAGTCAGATATGCCCATGGCAGTGCAGTGATTCCCATTTTGCAGACAAACACAAACAGAATGCAGGAAATCACACGCGCCCCCATATTCACCAGACTGCTCCACAGGGTAATCTTTAAATCCCCCATTCCACGAAAATATCCCTGAATGCCGTTGGTAACAGCCGGGACAATGTACATCAGCGCGATGAGATGCAGGTACTGCTCCCCCATGATGATTGTCGCCTCATCATGCGTAAACAAGTTCATGATTGGATTTGCAAAAAGCAGTAAAAAAATACCCATGACCGCACCATACACAAGCTCTATATACATTCCGACGCGAAAAGCCGCACTGACGCGCTTTGTTTCGCCTGCACCACGGTTCTGCGCCATTACGCTGGTCATGGCATGACCAATATTTTGTTCCGGTATATAGGCATAGTCGTCAATCCTGTTTATCGCAGTAAATGCCGCTGTTGCTGTCACCCCCATCGTATTAACAATTCCCTGTATCGTAATCTTTCCAAGCTGAACAGTCGACTGCTGCATCGCGCTGACAAATCCATACTGGATAATCTGTATGAAAAGTTTTTTGTCAAATACCAGCCATTGCTTTCCCAGATTGAGCATTGGTATTCTCCGGCTGATATAGATCCAACAGAGCAGACAGCTTACTGCCTCGCTCAATACGGTGCTGACAGCACACCCTGTCGTTCCCATGGAAAAGAACACAACAAATATCAAATCACCGACAATGTTTATCCCTGCACTGATTCCCAGAAAACAGAGCGGAGATTTGCTGTCGCCCATAGCCCGCAGCGTGCTGGCAAAAAAATTGTAAATAAAGTTAAAAACCAGACCGCACATGATAATCCTAAGGTAACCTGCCGCCTCGTGCCGGATTGCTGCATCTACCTGCAAAATTTCCAAAAGGAAGGGTGCTGCTGCCAGCGATACGGCAGTCAGTATAAGCGAAAAGACAACACCGGATATCATTCCGGTGCTGACTTCCCGCTTTAATGTTTTATAATCCTTCGCACCAAAAAGCGTGCCTACCAGAATCCCTGCTCCAAGACAGATTCCCTGCACAAACAGGATAATCAATGTCAGAAGCGGATTGCTCGTCCCAACCGCAGCAAGTGCTTCCTTTCCCACATAACGGCCTACAATAATGCTGTCGACCGCGTTGTAGGTAAGCTGCAGCAGATTTCCAAGAACCAGCGGTATTGTAAATTGAATCAGGATAGGGAAAATTTTTCCCTGAGTCATATCATTTGTCATTGTCATTCCTTTTCTGGTGACGGAACATGATTTCTAACTACTCCGTCTTGCTCTGGTATGTCTGCTGCATACACAACAGACACGCCCATGCAAAACAATTTGGTTCCTTTCAAACATTATTCCAATAATCCATGCTTTTTGAGTCTGGATCTGATTGCACCGTTTGTTCTTCCATGTGCTTTGGCAATCTCTGATATTTTCATGCCGGACTGAAATTCATTTACGAGACTGCCATCTTCTTCGCCCGTCCATGAGGCGCCAGCATTCTGTTTTGGATTTTTTGTTTCAGGTATGTCCTCATCAGCTTTTGTGCTGATAACCGCATCGGGGTTATCTGCGGTAAATGTTACTATCGCATCTACAAAGCGCTGTCCGTATTTCTGGAATTTATTTTCCCCGACGCCTGAAACGGCAAGCATTCCCGCTTTGTCGACAGGCGTTTTCGCACACATATCTACAAGTGTCTTGTCACTGAAAATGATATAAGGCGGCATTGCCTCCTCCTTTGCAATGACAAGGCGCAGCTGGCGAAGCTTATCAAACAGCTCAAATCCAGCACTTGTGAGTACGTCTGTGCTTCGCGCCTTTCTGCTCCTTGTATCGGCGCTCTGCCCTTTTTCCTCAAATTTTCTAATGATGACATGTACATTTTCTTCCTTTAGCCGCGTAATATCACCTATCTTGAGAACACTGTATTCATCGGCAGTCTGAAGTATATAACCCTCGGTCAGCATCTCATCTATCAGCATTCGCAGCTCCTTCTCCTTTTTGTCGGAAAGAACGCCATAGGACTTGTAGGATGACGCGCCGATTTCCTTTAATCTGGCGCGGTTTGCGCCCAGCAGGATTCCTGTCACAATATTCTGCCCATACCTGCCTTTTGTCTCTGCGATGCAGTTAATCACCCACTTTGCCTCTGCGGTCATATCCTCCTCTGTATATTCACGGTGACAATTGCCACAGTTATCGCACGGTGCGCCTGTTTTCTCCCCGAAATATTCAAGAATATAGCTTCTCAGGCAGGAAGTAATTCTGCAATAGCCCTCCATCGACTGAAGTCTTTGGGCATCCCTCTGTTTTATAAGTTCTATATCCTCCGCGCTGATACCCTCAAACGCTTTCCTTTCCAGCAGAAATTTATTTATTCTTACATCCTGCGGCGAGAACAGGAGAATACACTGTGCATCCTCCCCGTCGCGCCCTGCCCGTCCCGCCTCCTGGTAATAATTTTCCATGCTTTGCGGCATGTTGTAATGAATCACAAACCGGACATTTGACTTGTCAATTCCCATGCCAAACGCATTGGTCGCGACGATGACTGGCGCCCTGTCATAGATAAAGTCTTCCTGATTTTTTTTCCGCACTGCATTGTCAAGTCCGGCATGGTACCCCGTCACCGCAGCACCGCTTTGGGATAGCAGTTCACATAAGGTGTCCACATTTTTTCTGGTCGCACAGTACACAATGCCGCTCTCGTTCGGGTGTTTGTCTATGTAATCCAATATAAATCTGTCTTTGTTTTTTCCGGAAATATGCTCTACACGATAATACAGATTTTCACGATCAAATCCTGTCACGACAACATTCGGGTGATTTAACTGCAGAATGCACTCTATATCTGCCTTTACTTCCCTTGTCGCTGTCGCCGTGAATGCGCTGATTACCGGTCTTTGGGGCAACTGTCCTATAAAGTCCACAATTTTGAGATAACTTGGTCTGAAATCCTGTCCCCACTGCGAAATGCAGTGCGCTTCGTCAACTGTGACCATGGAAATCTCCGCGTTCCGTGCAAACTGTATAAAACCAGCACTTTCAAGCCGCTCCGGCGCAACATAAATTATCTTATATGTTCCATTTATTGCAAGCCCAAGTGCTTTAGCTATCTGGGTTTCCGTCAGGGATGAGTTGATAAATGCCGCATGAATCCCCGCCTCGTTTAGTGCCTTAACCTGATCCTGCATCAGTGATATCAGCGGCGATATCACAAGTGTAATTCCTGAAAGAAGTAATGCCGGAATCTGGTAGCACAGCGATTTTCCGGCGCCTGTCGGCATAATCGCCAATGCATCCTTTCCTTCTAATATGGATTGAATGATATCCTCCTGCCCGTTTCGATAAGAATCATATCCAAAATATGTTCTCAGTATTTCTAACGCATTCATCCTTTTTTCCCTTTTTCCTGTCTATGCTTGAAGATTTTCCGATAGATGCATATCCTTGATCCATTCCTTTCAGATCCTCCGTTCACCGACACTGCCAGTCAATCCCCACCCTTAACTGATTTATCCGTAAAATACTCTGGCTTACAGTTCAGTGCACTGCAAATTAAGGCAAAATCAAATTCATCAATGTCCGATAAGCCGATTCTATTATGAATTATCGCATTCACATCATCTTTATCCAAGAAGGCTCTGCTTGCCACATCATCTACAGTCAATCCCAAAAGGTGCATTCTATCCTGCATGTCGTTTCCGATATATAGCATATCTTATATCTCCTTTTCTCCACATGATTAATCGGTCAAACATTAACATTGTACCCTATATACGGCAATTTGTCACCATACTTTCCAACTTTATGATCATTAATGGTCAATGTTCGTTACTGTTCACACCTACGCCAGTTTTCATCAGCTTATGAGTTATTGCGGTGTGAATTATAACAGATTTTGCACACAAAATGCTAAAAGGCAAGCATTTTAATTCATGTCCTCAAGTCTTCCATGTTTCTCATAGTTTGTCACGCGCGCTATATGATTTTTGTCATCGACAAAGAGCACTGTTGGTCTGTGTTCCTTTGCCTCCGCGGCATCAAGCTGCGCATATGCCATAATGATGATTTTGTCCCCTACGGAGACGCAGCGCGCCGCTGCGCCGTTTAGACATATCATGCCGCTGCCGCGCTCACCCGCTATCGTGTAAGTCTCAAATCTGCTCCCGTTGTCCACGTCAACAATCTGCACCTTTTCGTATTCGCAGATTCCTGATTTTTCCAGCAGTTCCTCATCCACGGTAATGCTGCCGACATAATTTAATTCTGCCTGTACTACTGTGGCTCGATGAATTTTGCTCTTTAACATTTCTATCTGCATTTTGGTAAACTCCTTTCCCACTCCGGACTTCTGTATGCTAGAGCGTGTTTGAAAAATCATTCCTGCCATCTGCACGCCCCACTTTGTGCGATATTTGCACCAAATTCAGGTTACATAGCCCGCTATGCGCCCTTCATTTGGCACAAATCTCCCACAAACTGTGACGCACATCTGGCAGAAAGCATTTTTCAAACATGCTCTAGACTTTTACTCCCATATAAAATTATCAATCAGTCTTGTGCTTCCAATATACACGGCAATCGCTACAAGCATCGGTTTTTGCACCTTGCAAATCTGCTGCATGGTAAGTCCGTCAACTGCCTTTACATAGTCAATTCTTGCAAGCGGCTCTGCGGCAATCAGTTCCTTCATGGCATCAACAACCTTCTCCGCACTTGTCTCGCCCTTTTCCACCATCTCTTTTCCCATAAAAATACTTTTGCTCAAAATCAGCGCCGCCTTGCGCTCAGTCTCCGACAAATATGTATTTCTGGAACTTTTTGCAAGCCCGTCCTCCTCGCGTATGATGGGGCATCCCACAATCTCAATGTCCATGTTGAGGTCATCCGCCATATGGCGGATAACGGCAAGCTGTTGTGCGTCCTTTTGTCCGAAGTACGCCCTGTCTGGTGCGACAATGTGAAACAGCTTGCTGACTACTGTGCACACGCCTCTGAAATGTACTGGACGACTCAATCCACAAAGCTCCTGCGTCAGAACGTCCATATCCACATAGGAACTGAAGCCCTCATGGTACATCTCCTCCGGCTCCGGATGAAAAATCAGGTCAGCGCCAAGACTGGCACAGAGTGCACTGTCCTTCTCCAAATCCCTTGGATAGCTCGCCAAATCCTCTGTGGGGCCAAACTGCATCGGATTTACAAAAATGCTCACAACGACCCTGTCATTATTCTCTCTTGCGGCCTGTATGAGACTCGCGTGCCCCTCATGAAGATACCCCATCGTAGGGACAAATCCCACTGTCAGACCTGATTTCTTCCACTCTTTTACCTGATTTCTCACTGCATTTACTGTCGATTCTATCCTCATAATAATCCTCCATGCCGCCTTTGGCGACTCAAATAAGAATGAAAAACGCTGTCCTCCATTCTGTCAGCAACCCGCTGATCTGGTCATCTGATTTACAATTTATTTTATATATTCTCCGTTCAGTTTTTCCATGACGCCCGCATCAATCTTGTAGGTATGCTCCACTGCCGGAAAAATGCCGCTTTTTACTTCTGAAATATAGTCAGCAAACGCCTTTTTCATAAAGCTTCCTGTATCGGCAAACGTCTTGACAAACTTTGGCTTTATATCCGAAAACATACCAAGCATATCCTGATAGACCAGCACCTGACCGTCGCATGCAGCACCCGCACCAATACCGATTGTAGGAATGGTGAGTGTCCTTGTAATCAGTTCCGCAAGCGGTGCCGGTATTCCCTCAATCACAACCATGGAAGCACCCGCACGCTCGATTGCCCTTGCATCCTCTATAATCTGTCTGGCTGCCTCCTCGGTCTTTCCCTGTACCTTAAATCCGCCAAACGCATTGATAGACTGCGGTGTCAGTCCCAGATGCGCGCACACTGGTATCGAAGCTTTCACAATCGCTTCAATCTGGGGACACACAGATGCACCGCCCTCAAGCTTCACCATATTGGCACGTCCCTCTTTCATCAGTCTTCCCGCATTGCGCACAGCATCCTCCACGGAAATCTGATAAGACATGAATGGCATATCGCAGACAACCAGGGCATTCTTTGCCCCTCTTGCCACCGCTGCCGAGTGGTGTATCATATCCTCCATGGTGACAGACAGTGTGTCCTCATATCCCAGAATCGTCATGCCAAGCGAGTCGCCAATCAAAAGTGTGTTAATGCCTGCCTCATCCATCAGCCTTGCCATAGAATAGTCATAACAAGTCAGCATCGTAATCTTGTCGCCATTTCTTTTTTGCTCCTGTAATGTTGCAACCGTGTTCTTGCCCATCATCATAAATCCTCCTTACATTTTAATATCTGGTCCATTTCATGATAATCCCTCGCCGGGTTCTTTTTCTTTGCCAGATCCAGCACTTTTCCGGAAAGCAAGCGGTAAATTTCCCGATTCTGCGCTGTCAGCTTTCCCAGGTGTGTGTACACTGTCTGTACATCGCCCCGCTCAACAGGACCTGTCAGCGCTTCTTCTGGCGTGTGGTTTTCAAGATGTGCCACATTCATCTGCATAAAAGGAACAAGCGCTCCCAGCGCGTCCTCTCTGGAGAAACCACAGCTTTGCAGCTCTTGCGCTGCCGTCTGCGCAAGTCCAAGTACCAGATTACTCGCCATCACTGCCGCCGCATGATATTTCGCCTTATCCCCAGAGCGCAGATGAATCACCTGATTGCCGCATGAATGAAGCATCGCGTCCATCTCATCTGTCTGTGAATCTGACTGTTCCTGCAGCGGACTGCCCGCGCAGTCCTTAGTACTGCTTTCTATTGTAAATAGTGTATTGGATAGCTCCTTGTATGAATGGAGTCTGCTGCTCACTGCAAGAAGCGGGTGGATAGAATATCCCCTGCACCGGTAACGCGGCGCGGATATGTCCGAAAAGATTTCTGATGATAAAACACCACTGCAATGACAGACAATTCTGTCATATATATTTGCCGCCTTTAGCTGCTCCCAAATCTGCCCTATGACATCATCGGGGGTGGTTATGAATATCACTTTACTATCCCGTATCAGGTCGTCTATTGACGCATAAAAACCTGTACCGGTAAAGTCTGCCGCCTCACGGGCGGACTGCGGATTTCTGCTGTAATATCCTGACACGCGGATATTATGTCCGGCAAAATACCTGCCGAGGGAAAAACCTACTTTTCCCGCACCAATAAATCCTACTTCCATACACATCCCTCCTTTTTCATCTGATGCACACCCAAAAGCGCTTTCTGAAACAAGGGATAATAAAGTCTCACTTTACACTCGTAAATATAAGCTTCGCTGCTGTGTATGATGTTTTCATCAATTTTCTGTTTTTGTTATTAAAGGGTATAGCTTCTTACTTTGAAAATCATAATTTCTTTTCGTCCGAATACCATCCGTGTCTACTATATCACATAAAAGTATAATCTACAATCATTTTATCTGCCAAATCCCCGAATTTTTGTAACAGTTGTTACTGCTTCGCCGTTCTTGGCCTGCCTATTTTCTGAAAGCACTGCTCCTCAGGCCTCGACGCCGCCACCGCCACGCCTGCGTTTGTGAAGCAGCACTCTCAGAAAAATATTCTGCGTCAAACATAACACTGGTGCCTCCCGTTTTCCGACTCTTTATTCTTGCTTCACCTAAATCAGCCTGTTTTTCTTCCAGTTCCCTGTCCTGTACCAGAAATATGATATCAGATAGTTTGCTCCCCATCCCATGGGCACTGCGTACCATATAAATGCGATACCCCAAACCGGCGAGCATAGCTGCGCTACGGCGACACGAATTGTCAGGTTCACCAAATTTGCGAGCATATAGACTTTGATGTCTCCTGCACCTCTTAAAATCCCGTCTGTTATTGCCTTAAAACCCAAAAAAGAAAAGAAAAATCCGATAAATCGGAAATATGCCGTTCCTGTCTCAAACGCTACTGCCGACTCGCTCTGCTCAACAAAAGCCGACAAAATCGGGGCGTAAAACAACTGTGATACTACAGCAATCACAATGCCAAACGCAATGATAATGCCGTATGCCGCATGATATCCCTTCCGCACGCGCTCTGCCTTCCCCGCCCCGAGATTCTGCGCCGTGAATGTGGACATCGCATTTCCCGTGGCAATCATCGGCACAATGCAGATTGACTCCAGTCTGGTTCCTGCCGAATATCCTGCAAGCGCAGATGATCCAAACCGGTTGACTGCCGACTGTGTTAACAGCATGCCGATGCTGACGATGGACTGCTGTATAATGGACGGAATCGCGATTTTAACCCCAGCCGCAAACATGTCGCTGCGGAAACGCTCCACTCTGCCATCTGTTTTGTATGTGGAAAGCAGCCGCATCAGAATAAATAACGAAATCACTGCCGCAATCCCTTGGGCAATCACTGTTGCCGCCGCTGCACCTGAAACGCCCAGTCCCAACGTTCCCACCATCCACAAGTCCAGCCCAATATTCAGAATGGATGAAAATATCAGCAGCCAGAGCGGAATCCTTGATCTGCCAAGCGCATTGAAGTTTGCCGACAAAATATTGTACATAAACATAAACGGCAGACCTGCAAAATAAATCTGGAGATACGCGACGGCATCCTCCATAATATTGTCCGGCGTTTTCAGCATCCGTAAAACTGTCGGATTGATAAAAAAGCCCAGCACCGCCAGAATCGTACTAAATACAGCAAACGTGATCAGAAACGTGTAAGCAGAGCTTTTCATTTCCCTGTTCTTTCCCGCTCCCAGATACTGGCTTGTTAGCACGGAAGCACCAATCCCGCCGCCTATCGCAATCATGATAAAGACCGTTGTAAAGGAATAGGATGCCCCCACCGCCGCCAGTGCGTCCTCCCCCACCAGTTTTCCTACGATAATAGAGTCCGCCATATTATAAAACTGTTGAAACAGATTTCCGATAATCATTGGAAGCGCAAAGAAAAACAAGCTTCGCGCAGGCGGCTGGGTTATTAAGTTTTCTTTCGCATTTTGTGACATAGTCCACACTCCTCATACTATCCTTCGCAAATTTATTACTCTGGCAGCAAAATGTCACAACATTTTACTTGCCCAAATCTCCATCTGCTGTGTTGTCGTCAATCGCCGTTGCACACGTTGCAAATCAATCTTCCGCCCTGCATATGGAAATTTTCTGCCCTTATGCACAGCCTCATCAGCACAATCTCTCTGCACAGGGCTGCACATACAGCAAGGAGCCAACCGCAAAACATTTCGTGTTGGCTCCGTATCAATATTATTTTACTATATTTTTACATAAAATCCAATATTATTACAAAATATCTGTCTTCCAAAATCCGTGAAGATTACAGTATGCGTATGCCGCGTTAGCCTTATCGCCGTCTGCAAGCACAAAATGTGCTACTGGCTCATCCTGCGGTGTCAGTGTCATAAACTGTCCGCCCTTATTGGTCTCCAGAAAAATCCAGGCAATGCTGTGCTCATCCGTCATCGGATGGAACACACTGCCTACCTTTACCGTGATTTGCTGTCCGTCCTTCTCAACAATTGGAATGTGCTTTTCACCTGCGCCTTCCGCGGCTCTGCTGTCCAAAAATGTAAACTTGCCGCCAACTGCATTTTTCAGCGCATCCTCCTTTCCCGAAACAAGATATAAAATTTCCTCATTGTTTTTTACAAACACGCTGTTATTTGCCATGCTGCTATTCTCCCTTCTTATTTACTATTTCTCTGCCTCACGCTTTAACAGGCTGAATCTTCTATCAATCTCCTGTTGCAGACTTTCTACTACCGGTCTGTATGCATCTCTGCACAAATGTCTGGTTCGTCCCATCATGGCAAGCCAGTCTGTGACAGGAATCTTTTTGCCTGCCGCATCCGGATCAAAGTTCAGCGTTGTTTTCCCCTGTTCTTTTTCAAACAGCGGAAAATAGCAGCAGTTTACGCCCGCCTCAATAACACGCCGCTCTGTCGCCGGATTGTCATTCCAGTTCAGGGGACACGCCGACAATGCCTTGACATATGCAGTTCCCTCTGTCTTGGCATAGTATGCCGCCTTTGCAGCCTTCCTGATAAAATCCGTGGGATTGGATTCTGCCACGGTAGCGATATAGGGAATCCCTGTCGCAGCCATAATGCGCGGCATGTCTTTGTGGAAAAATGTCTTTCCATACTGCATTTTTCCTACATGGGATGTAGCGCTTCTCGCCCCTTTTGGCGTTGAATATGAAAGCTGATATCCTGTATTCATATAGCCGCCGTTATCGTACTCAAAAATAAGAATACGGTGTCCCCTCAGCGCTGTCCCGATTGCAGATCCCATTCCGATATCCATACCGCCGTCTCCGCTGACCATTACGAACACGATGTCACCCGGCGGTATCTCTCCCTTTTTCTGCTTGCGGTAACAGATTTCCGCAAGCCCGCTGAGCGTCGCCGCACCGTTCTGAAACAGGTTGTGGAGATACGGCACCTTAAAGCTTGTCCGCGGGTATGCTGTCGTCACAATCATGCCGCAGCCTGTCTGAAACAGGAGAACAACTGGGTCTTCAATTGCCCTGAGCAGCAAATTTAAGTTCACTGGGATGCCGCAGCCGGGACACGCCCCATGACCTGGCGCAATGCGCTTTGGCATTGCAGCCGTAGCGTTCAGGGTGCCGCCTTTGACCTGCACTTCGCCAGATGTCTCCTTTTGTACGGTTGTCGCCCCAAGCCCAGTCCGCTCTCTTGTAAGCGGGGCAAAAAAGTTACCCTTGTCCGCTGTTTTCCCTGCATCACCGGGTGTAACCCCATAGTATGCGAAGTCCGGCGCCTCTGGGTCTTTTAAAATATCAAACATCTTTTCTGCGTCATCTGCAAAAAAATCCATCCCCCCAAGTCCATAAACCAGACTCTTTATTTTTGCCTTGCCGCCAAATTTCTGCATCATAGCGCGCACTTCCAGCGAAAGATTGCCTCCCCATGCGCCATAGCTGTCCTGCCTGTCGGCAATTAAGATTCGCCCTGCCTTTTCGCAGGAAGCATACAGTTCCTTTTCCGGAAACGGACGCAGCACGTTCAATGTCACTGTACCTGCTTTCCTACCAGCCCTGCGCAGTCTGTCCACGCCTTCCTTCGCGGTCTCATAAGAGGAACCCAGAAGCACCAGAAGTTCCTCTGCATCCTCGTGGAAATAGCTTTCTACGGTTCCATATTTCCTGCCGGAAAGGTTTCCGTACTCTGCAAAAAGCGCCGGAATCCTCTCTGCTGCCTCCCTCATGGCAAGATATAGCTGATAGCGGTTGTTGATTAAATCCGGCTCGTTCATATAAGAACCGACAGTGACAGGCTGATGCAGGTCCAAAAATGGATATTCCTCCCGTTTTGGTCCGATAAACTGCCGCACTGTCTCATCCGCTTCAAAACGCATACAGCGCCTTTTCTGATGGCTTGTGAAAAATCCGTCATACGCCACCACCACCGGAAGCCGAACCTGCTCTGCAAGCTTCAGCGCTATAATGTTAAAATCGTAGACCTGCTGTACCGTATGGGCAAACAAAATCGGCCATCCAGCGTTTAACAGATACATAATGTCACTGTGATCCCCCTTGATGGACAGGGGGCCGGAAACCGTCCTGCACACCACATTCATCACCATCGGATAGCGTGTGCCCGACTGAACCGGAAGCTGCTCCAACGCATACAGCAGACCGTTCGCACTTGTGGCATTAATCACCCTGCCGCCACCCACGGCTGCCCCATAGCATATTCCGGCAGCGCTGTGCTCACCCTCGGCAGCGATCATAATCAGATCCGTCTCCCCGCCTGCACGCATCGCATCCAGATTCTCCGCAATCTGGGTCGATGGCGTAATCGGATAATATCCCATCAAATCATAACCAATCTGCTTAATTGCAATTGCCGCCATTTCGTTTCCGCCCGCGTATTCCATTACCTGTTTTTCCACTATACCTCGCCTCCTTCCATCCTGACTTCCGTCAAATAGGATTCGGAAGTGATGTATCCGTCGGGTCCTGATTCCACATAATAATCTGGCACGCGCAGCATATCCTGATTGGGAATAAAATACTGCTTCTGTACATGCTCCGCCTCCGATCCCTGCACCAGTGCATTGACAGGGCAGACATTTACACACCGCATGCAGCCCTTGCAGTGGTAATAGTCCAGTCCCTGATTGACCATCATTTCCTTACCGTTGTATTCCCCCCTGGAAAACTGAAACACCATATCCGGACATGTTGAATCACACAACCCGCAGTTAATACAGCGCTCCTTGATAAAGATGGGAATATACCCCTGCCGCGAAGGCGACAAATCTGCTACAGCCGTACTGCCAAAACGCGGATTTACCCCGCCTATGGGAGCTGTCGCATACCCCCATTCCTGACTTTCCCCACTTCGTTTCTCTTTTCTGGAAACCGTTTCTGTGCACAGTGTCAGATTCCGCACCTGCTCATAACCACTTTCCAGACCTTTCAGATTGCCTTCCAGGGCATCGGGATATTTTTTGCCAAGGCTGTCTCTGCAAATCTGACGGACATCCTCAAGTGACGCAACTCCCATCACCTTTGCTATCGCTCCGAGCATTACCACATTGATTCGCGATTTTGATGCCATTGCAATCTGGCGGGCATTTACTACATAACATTCTTTAATATCATCCGGCAGTCCGCCCGACAGCTCCTCCTGTCCCTCGTCAAGTGCAACGAGAACCTTTGTCTGGCGGCCGCATCCTTTCCATACACTCTGGTCATGCATCAGTGCCTGATGAAATACAGCCAGAAGGTCAGGATGAACCACTGGCGAATGTATCCTGATTTCTTTTTCCGGCAGGCAGTAACGAATATATCCCTTCACGGGTGTTCCTGTCTTTTCTGAGCCGTAGCTCGAAAATGCCGCACTGTTCAGATTCAGATATCTGACTGCCAGCTCTCCCAGCATTTTCCCACAAAGATTTGCCCCCAGTCCGCCTATACTCTCCAGACGAATCTCATAATAATCCCGATTCTGCAAAATCTCATACATATTCTCTGTCATGGCTGCCCCCTTTTTTTGATTAACATGTCCAACTTCTCATTTAGGTATTTTTAGTACAGTAACTATTAAGCTTTGGATAGTTTGACACAGAATATTTTTCTGAGCGTGCTGCTTCACAAACGCAGGCGCAGCGGTGGCGTCGTCGAGGCTTGGGGAGTAGTGCTATCAGGAAAATCGGCAAGTCAAACTGCCAATTACTTAATATTCACTGTACTAGTACTCCAGCCAGTTAGAAATTAGCCTCGTGAGCCGCCTGTTCCGCGCCATTGCGTCGTTAAAATTTCTAGACAATGCCACCGCATCGCCGTCGAAATTTCATCTAGCACTGGCACGAACCATGCAGCCCACAATTCTAATTTCTTTCTGGCTGGAGCACTAGAGCGTGTTTGAAAAATCATTCCTGCCATCTATATAACGACGCGTATGCGTCGTATTCACCACTTTGCGTGATATTTGCACGAAATTCAGGTTACATAGCCCGCTATGCGCCCTTCATTTGGCACAAATCTCCCACAAATTGTGACGCACATCTGGCAGAAAGCATTTTTCGAACACACTCTAGTATAAGAATTTCGCGCATTTTTATGCATGCCCTTTGTATTTAAGCACTATGCAATTTTATGCGACAGCTCCCATCAGCGTGTAGATGAGTGTGCCGACGACGCCACTTCCGAAAATAATTGTTATTGCACTTACTTTAAACTTTCTCAATATGACAAGCGCCGCTGCAAATATAACCAGCTCGACAATCCGGATATCGCGCAGAACGATATCCGGCAGCTCCGCCTGAAACAAACCCAGCATTAAAATAGAGGCACCTGCCGAAGCAATCAGTGCCACGACCGCTGGGCGCAGGGAACCCAGGACAACCTGCACACCGCTGACAGTGCGGTACTTGTAATAAAAATGCGCCAATATAAGACAGATAATAAAGGACGGAATAATGCATCCTACAGTGCAGATGAGCACCCCGGGGATTCCGGCAATCCGCATACCCACAAATGTTGCGGAATTGATAGAAATAGGACCCGGTGTCATCTCCGCCACAGTGATTAAATCGGAAAACTCCTCCATGGTCATCAGACCATGGATGTTCACAATCTGTTCCTGAATCAGCGGAATTGCGGCATATCCGCCTCCCACACTGAACAGTCCGACCTGAATAAAAGCAAAAAATAATTTTATTAACAGCATTTATGACACCTTTCCTTTCCTGAGTGTGACAATTAAATCCGCTATTCCGATTCCAAGGCATGCAAAAATTATAATCATTGCACTCGCATCCAGCAGATATGTCGCCACAAAAGCAATCACCATCATCGCTATATATAAAATTCTCTTTGTCTTTATGACGTTTACCGCCAGATTAATCACCACATCAAAAATAACTGCCGCAACACCTGCCCTCATAACCTGCAGCGCTGTAGCAATATACGGATTTGTACGGAATTGATCATAGAATAATGATATAATTGAAATGATAACCATAGGGGGAAGAATTGTTCCTAGTATTGCTGTCAGGGAACCGACAATCCCTGCTATCCGATAACCGATAATTACAGAGGCGTTGACAGGAAGCGGTCCGGGTGCAGACTGCGTTATCGCTGTCACATCCAGCATCTCATCCTCCTCAAGCCACGCAAGCTCCTCGACGTATTTCTTCTTCATCAGAGATACAATGACAAAACCGCCGCCAAAAGTGCAGGCGCTCAAAACAAACATAGAGCGGAATAATGTCCATAATTTACTGTAATCTTTTTTCATGATTCCTCCATTTTCAAACCATCCAGTTTCTTTTTAGTATGTGGAATCCTCATAAATTTATGTATGCGCCCGACTTGTATATTATCTTTTATCTCCGCCCATCATCCAGCAGATTCGCATTCTGCCTATTCCAACATTCATTTTTGGGGATGACTTAAGCTGGCTGCACTCCAGTGCAAAGACACTGCCGTCCGCTAACTCAACCCTGAATTGATTCTTCCTGTCATTTACTTCGATATCCCTGATTGCCATGTTATCCGCATCATTTAGCAGCTCAAACATTTTATCCTTAAAGTAATTCAGCTCCATTTTTATCTCCTTTCGTAAAAAACTTCCTTCCATTTATTGAATCCCCCACAAACTGTGACGCACATCTGGCAGAAAGCATTTATCAAACACGCACTAATATATGACTAATTATAGTTTCTTACTACACTATATCAAGTTATATACAAAAAAACAAGAAAAACCGATTTACACATTTCGACATAAATCGACCTGCCAGCATGCCAAAACAATCTATATTACCAAAAATGCCATTTGACGGCATTTGTATTACATTTTTGCAAATTTTGTTGTTGTCATTTTATGGAAAATTTGCTAGAATAAAGTCAGAAATAACAAATACGTAGTCTATTCAGGGAGGAAATTGCAATGGAAGAAGGATTTGGTCATATAGAAATTAAATTGGACGAGTTGATGGAGAAACGAGGATTAAACAAAAATAAATTGTCCCATAAGGCTGAGATGAACTGGAAACAGATTGACAATTACTGCACAAACACCGTCACAAGATTGGATGTAGCCGTCCTGTGCAAGCTGTGTACCGCGCTAAATTGCGAGATACAGGATTTACTGGTTTTCCATCCAGATGATAAAAGAAGCTAGGGCGTGGTTGTATTCCAAACACGTCCTAGCTTCTTTTATATTGCAATATATCATAAACGACACATTTTATTCGTTTCGCATAATTATTGATGTATGGCATTTCTTGTCCTGTGAAGAAAACCTCTCACGCGCTTCTTCTGTAAAAAAATGTCATAGCTTTTTATAATCAGAACCGAACACTTCGCCTGCTCCATGATTTTATCTGTCCGAAATCCGGTAACAACTTCCTGGATTCCCCAATCCAGGGAAGCCCCCATAATAATAAGGTCATACTGTCCTGAAAACTCCACCACCTTCTCAATCAAATCACCGCTGCACACCTTTATTTCCGTAGGCTGGTCAAATTTTGCCGCCGATTTGTTCAGATATTCCCTCGTACTCTCTACATCCTCCTCATGATCCACCACATTCAGAAGCGTAATCTTTGCGCCGTAAGCATTTGCTATACGGTTGACAACTTTTGCCGTCATTTTCGAATATTTTCCGCCGCCATACGGGAACAAAATATTTTCAAATTCCATATCCTGCTTCTGCATCCGCAGGACGCCGACATCCGCAGGAGCCTCCTGAAGCATCCGGTATGTAATATTTCCATGCATGTATTTTGCCAGACCCGAGCCATGCCATCCCATAATCACAAGCGGATTTTTCTCCTTTTTTACCACAGACATAATAGCATGGAACGCATCCCTTGAGTTAATCAGCACCGGTTTCATACAGGATTCCACCTCATATGCTTTCAGCTTCTGGACAACAATATCCTGTACCCCCATCGACTGCATCATTGTATCATAGTCTGCAATCGTCAGAAGATTATCCGGAAAGACATTCACCTTCACCGGAACTACAGTTGTACTTTCCTCCGAAAGGGCAATCTTTCTGCCAAAATTCAACAGGCCATCCGCTGTCTTCGGATTCGATACTGGTATAACAATTTCATTCTTTCTGTTGTCTTTCCTGTGCTCCTTAATTTCAGGCACATCAACAATGGATATTCCCTTGGACGCATACTTGAGCTTCGGCATAATAAGATAATAATAAATAATTCCAGCTCCAATCACAGAAACTGCTATTATCAACGCGGGTCGGTCAGAGATGGCAAGATTACAAATCAGGAAAAGATTCATACCAATTCCAAGTATTGGTGTTACCGGATAAAAAGGAACGCGGAACTTCCGTTCCAGTTCCGGCTTTTTCTGCCGAAAGATGATTAGCGCCACATTGACGAGACTATAACCTGTCAGCGAAAAAATGCTTGTCACAGTTGAAATATGCTCCAAATCCCTGATCGTCACTGCAATAAAAACAATCACAGATGAGACGACAATAGAAAAAACCGGTGTCTTCGTTGTCCTGTTGATTGCCTTGAACAGGCTTGGCAGGCGCTGATCCCTCGCCATTGCAAAGGACGTCCGCGAAGATGCCATGACCGCTGTGTTAATTGACGAAAGCGTTGCCAGTATACCGGCAAAGGCAAACAAATATCCGCCTACTGCCCCTCCCATGTAAGCTGCCGTGTCAATCATGGGCGTGCTGGTGACTTCCGGAACAAGCTGCTGCCACGGAATAATCCCACATCCAATGAAAAACACGGAAGTCTTTATCACAATCACTGCCGCAATGGATATTAGAATCGCTTTCGGAATCGTCTTTTCCGGATCGATGACTTCCTCGCTTGCCGTCGTTATCAAACCATATCCGATATAAGTCATGTACAGAAATCCCATCGCGTTAAATACACCCGACATCCCCTGCGGGGTATACGGTTTCTGATTCTCCATATCCAGATGAAAAATACCTGCAATGACATAAAGCGCCAGCAGCGCTATCAAAACAGTAGTAATGACATTCTGCAACGTACCAGAGCTTTTTGTCCCCTTTATATTTGTAAACATGACGTAGACGACAAGCAGATAGGCTGCCGCCATCTGTGGGATAAACGGAAAAATATAGTTGATAAAATTTCCGAATCCCAGCGCAAACAGTCCGCACGACATGGCATATCCGAGCCAGAAGCCCCATCCACAAATAAACCCGATAATGTTATTGCCTGTGGCCTCTTTCACATAGACATAGCCGCCTCCTGCCTTTGGTATGACTGTCACAAGTTCCGCAAAAGACAGCCCTGTGAACACAGCGGCAATACCTGCCAGAAAAATCGCCAGTGATGCGCCTGGTCCCGCTGTCGCGTAACTAGTGCCTGCCAAAACAAATATGGCAGATCCAATCATTGTCCCTATACTAATCATTAGTGCAGAATACATCCCCAATGTTCTGTCTAACTTTTCTTTCATATTTATCCCGCCCTTTCCTCAATACGCTTAAAATCCTCTTCTTTCAGCCTCCACCATCAGTTTCGGCTGTATCTCAGGATATGTCCAGTGCGCAGGCATCTTCTCTGTGATGACAATTTTTTCTATCTCACTGTGCAGTTCTGGTTCAAACGCCCTGATTTCGGCAAAATAAAGCATTCCAAACGTCTCCTCACCGTTGTAATTGCCCTCCGCTATGACTGAGTAGACACAGATTGGCTGAATGTCAAAATCAACTGCCCCTGTCTCCTCATACAGTTCCCGCTTTGCCGTTTTCAGTATCCCCTCGCCTGGCTCTCTGTGACCACCTGGCACTTCAAGTGTGCTTCTGGATCTATGCTTGCAAAAAACATATTTATTCCCTGTTTTCGCGATAATTACAGCAAATTGTAAAAGTTTATCCTCCGCTTTCTCATAAAAGTTTACTATAGTATTCATTTTATAGAACCTCCCCTGCGCATCTTTCCAATTATTTCGCTCATTCTTCAAAAATTGCTTTCTTTCAGCTCCCCGTTTTTTGTTACAGCTGAAAGAAAAAAATTCGTTCATTTCCACTTATTGCCAAGGCATGATACAGTGTTTCCATTCCCGCCGCCGTGTCTCCCTGCGCATCCGTAATAATGACAACTGCGTCATATTTATGCAGGTCATATATATATGTAGTGCGCCTGCTGTCATAAAAGCTGCGCAGCTCATACCTTGTGTGAAGCGGATAATCCTGCTCAGTTCCCACGGCAATCGGACTTCTGGTCGTCGCGTGGAACCTGACACTTTTTCCCCGTGTTTCCAGTTCTTCCGCCACATAAAGTGCAGGGTACATAAACTCCTCTGTTCCAAGTACCAATATATTCTGCGCGCTGCCGAAATCTGCCTGGCTTGCTATATCCTGATACAAATTCGCACAAAACGTGTTATATTCCACCGAATTGACAAGTCGCCTGGTGTCCATCCGTTCGCCTGCTATAGTGTACCTTATTTTTTTCAATACGCCGGGCAAATTTATATTCTGTATGCCGTCCATTGATTGATTTGGGTCGGACAGCATACCGCCCTTACACCCGACATAAATCCCATCACCTTTATAAGAATCTGCAATTTCCGTATATGCGGCATGATCTGTTTTTACAAGCCAGAAAAGATCTATACCACAATTCTGATATTTGTCCAGCGCCGCTTTATCCATCCCATTTAATATGGAAGCAACAGAAAACTTTATGTTTTCTGAATACCTTTTTTTCAGAATATCTATTATGTTCAGGATTGTTTTTCCTGTCGTAACCTCATCCTCCACAAAGAGAATTCTGTCAATTGTTTTGACTGCGCTGTCAATGTCATTTTTGACAAGCTTCTGCTCGACGGCATGGCTGTGCTCCTCCGAAAAATACAGGTATTCCGCATCAGGGACACGTTCCCTGGTCGTCTGCATGTAGTCCGCGCCAAGCTCTGCCGCCACTGCCGCACCGATAGCCGTCGCCGTCTCCGCAAAACCGATTACCAGCAGCGTTTCCCCTTTGTATGGACTGTGCAGTTTGCCCGCCAGTGCGCGAAACATAGCGAGCGCCTCACAGGGTTTTACTGGAATATGTTTTCCCTGAAGCCTGTTAACAACCAGATATTTTCTTTTATTGTTATTCTCCCGCTTGGCAATTCGCACTAAATTTTGTTCTGTATACATTATTATCTCCTATATTCTCCAATGTCGTGTTGTGCATTCCCCTTATCTTATAACAGACCCCCAGGCATAACACACACTGGCACCTTCCCAAACCGCCGCCCGCCAATTCATTGATTTATTGAGAGCGTCTCTATCTTCTTATTATACAGTCATATGCTTTTCGCCACAAGAGAAAATTGGGGAATCCATTCGATACACTTGTAAGATACCGCAGAAAGTGGTATGATGAACAAAATTGTTTACAGTGCTGATTCAGGAGGATGTCAAATGCAGAATAATCTATTCACCGCACCAGGAGCACACGTCATTGGCAATGTGCGAACAGGCAAAAACGTGGGAATCTGGTACAATGCCGTTGTCCGAGGCGATACCGATACGATCACAATCGGAGACAACAGCAACGTGCAGGACAACGCCACCATCCACACGGACGCGGGCTTTCCAGTCCAAATCGGAACGGGTGTCACAATCGGGCACAATGCCATTGTCCACGGGTGCACCATTGGAGACAACACCGTCATTGGGATGGGCAGCATTATTTTGAGCGGCGCGGTGATTGGCTGCAACTGCATTGTCGGCGCCGGCTCACTTGTCACTGGAAAAATGCGGATTCCTGACAATTCTCTCGCCTTTGGAAATCCCGCAAAGATTATCAGAGCAGTCACCACAGAGGAGACAAAAGCCAACCAGAAAAATGCGGCACATTATCTGGAGCTTATAAAGAACATGTAAAAATTCTATATTGATTTTATATATACAAAAAGCTATAATGTATACGTTAAAAGGAAAATACGTGACTTTTCGGATATGATTCTGTGCGGCATAATGCCTGTTGTTTCCACAGCTCTGAATCGTTGCGGAAATACGATGAAAATTACATTACGAAAGAGGGGGAATAAAATGGAATCGTATTTCATGTTTAGAAATCTGGCTATTATACTCGTTGCTGCAAAGGTGTGCGGGATTGCAGCCAGAAAATGTAAAGCGCCACAGGTAGTTGGCGAAATTATTGCAGGACTTTTGATTGGACCCAGCATGCTAGGCTGGGTAGAGCAATCCGATTTTCTGGTAAAGCTTGCCGAGGTTGGCGTGGTTCTGCTGATGTTTTCTGCAGGGCTTGAAACAGACTTGAAGGATTTGATGAAAACAGGACCTATTGCCGCATTGATTGCCTGTGCCGGTGTATTTATACCGCTGGCGTGCGGCGCACTGCTTTATATGGCCTTCTATGGTGTCGCACCGTGGGGATCGGAAGAATTCTACAGGGCAGTTTTTGTGGGTACCATTCTGACTGCAACCTCTGTGAGCATAACAGTAGAATCGCTGAAAGAAATGGGTAAACTAAAAGGTAAAGTCGGAACCACCATCTTAAGCGCAGCAATCATTGACGATATCATTGGCATTATCGTACTTACCTTTGTGATTGGCTTTAAGAATCCGGAATCCAAGCCTGCGACTGTGCTTGTCAACACTGTCCTGTTTTTCGTGTTTGCCATCGTGGTCGGATTTATCTGTTATAAAATCTTTCAGTATGTGGATAACAAATACCCGCATACAAGGCGTATTCCAATTCTGGGTCTTGCACTTTGCTTTGCCCTGGCGTACATTGCAGAAAAATATTTCGGTATTGCTGACATCACCGGAGCGTATGTGGCTGGAATTATTCTCTGTTCTATCAGGGACTCCGGATATATAGCGGAAAAAATGGACACAAACTCCTATATGCTGTTTGGTCCGGTGTTCTTTGCCAGCATCGGTCTGAAAACCAATGTCGAAAGTGTGAATATGGGTATTCTGTTCTTTTCCATCGCGTTTGTCGCAGTCGGGCTGATCTCAAAGATTATCGGATGCGGGCTGATGGCGCGCCTCTGTAAGTTCAATGGATTAGATTCACTAAAAATCGGCGTCGGTATGATGACAAGAGGAGAAGTCGCCCTGATTGTGGCGCAGAAAGGGTTAACCGCGGGTCTGCTGACCCCGGTGTATTTTACATCCGTAATCTTCCTGATTATTGTGTCGTCTATCTCAACACCGATTATACTAAAAATATTGTATTCAAAAGATGCAGCCTCCCCGACTTAGTCGGGGAGACTTTGTCATATTCAAACGATCTTCATTGATCCTGAATGTTTTTATCCTCATCAATCCACCATTTCACCACCTCAGGTGTTCCATCCTCCATCCACATCATCAAAAACTGCGCTGTGCCAACACAATCTACCGTTCCTCCCTCTCCATACAAATATTCCGAGGCCAGTAAAGCTTTTTTGCCTTCATATTCTACTGCACGCAGGTTATAATATCCCCGCGCATTACTGCCCACAAGCTCCGCCTTATCCGGTAAATCCCATCCCTCAATATTTTTGGCTTGAAAAGAAATCTTATCATCTAAATAAGGGCAAAATGCACTATACCGGTCAATCTCCGGCTCCTGAAATACATCAACACGTAATCCGCAATCATAATCACTTTCATCGTCAGACGGCAGCTGCATTTGCTCTACACGGTTCGTTTCAGAACCTTCTACAGGCTGATTCCTGTACTTGAATACCGCCTTATAGGAATCCCCCACTGCGCCGCATCCGGTTCCCTGCGCACTAAACACAATCTCCGTATTTTCATCATTGTCTATATCATCCCAAAAAACATCAAACCAGCCATAATAAGAACATTCCTCGTCAGAAAAGCAGTATGGAGCGTCCTCATTCATATAAAACCATAGTGCACCAGAACCGTAAAAAGGCTTCCCTTTCGCATCGAGCACCATTACAAGCATATCTGTCTGACCATTGTTGTCAATGTCGTCAATCCGAAGTCCTGTGAGTACCATTGCTCCATTTCGGAAAATATTGTCGCCCAATAAAATTTGCAGGCAATCTGCAGCTGTCTGCTGGTCAATTTCCTGCTTTTGTACCTCTTCATAAAATAGTTCCACATTCTGACTAAGCTGATGCTGCCCGGAAATGTATTCTTCTTCCGATTTTCGTTCTTCTGCCTCCTGTGAAGTGTTTTCTTTTTCCGTCTGCTGGTCATCCACCTGTGTGAGCCTTTGTGCTGTGTCTGATTCTCCAATAGGTACTGCTGTATTCCGATTCGATGCACAGCCAAAAATGACTCCTGTGCATAACAGTATCATACATATATATATGGTTTTTTCAACTCGTTTTTTCATGATATTTATTTCCTCCTGCGTAAAATACACCAAGCGTACATGCTCATTTTAATCTTACAGTGGAAATGCA
Organism: Lachnospiraceae bacterium; assembly: GCA_029068555.1. Lineage (GTDB taxonomy): Bacteria > Bacillota > Clostridia > Lachnospirales > Lachnospiraceae > COE1. The sequence continues at coordinate 22,174 of JAIECJ010000222.1, read as the reverse complement.
TCATGATTGTATCGGAATTGCATCAAAGTTGCATCATAATTGTTTTTAAGGATCTGTTTTTCGTTGATTTGACAAACACTGTTCTTACCCACAATAGAAATATCAATATGCATATTTGCAAACATATCTCCACTGGCAAACTTATAATAATTGTTAAAAACCATAGAATACATCTGATGTCCTTACTGTAACTTTCCTTTATTTACCAAATACTTTAATACATGCTTTAGAGCATCCTGATAATGTTTAACTGTCGAATCTGAACCCCAAATCGCGTCACCCCTAAGCCATTATTTCGTATTCATCTTTTTCGCATATCCATACAACCTTTTTAATAACTCCCCATTTGTTTCCTTGACTACAGAACCTGCAACTTGTGAAAAACCCTCATATGTACTAAATCCCAGAAGATAAACTGCCATAGCCATAGCAAGATTACCATTAATTCCTTCTATTTGATTTGCCAATTGTCTAAGCTCCTCTGAAACTGTATCCTGTGGAACTTTCACTCCATTATTACTTTCCGCAATTACATTTTCAATTGTTTGGGGCAATACCATACACATTTGATAGAATGCATCCGCCTGTCCTGTAACAAGTGCATAAAATTGATCCAAACTTACCCGGCGAATCTTTTTATGGGAAACATTTTTTCCATCCACCGTTGTTGACCATTTAATGTTTTGGGATTTTTTTGCTATAGCCTCGACCAAAAAACATGCACAATCATCGTCATCAAGTAGCTGACTTTGCATTTTTATATATGTTTTGCCTGCTGCTGATGAATTCATTGTATTATGTTTATTTTTCATTTCAACGTATATGGTATGAACCATATCGCCATCTGGAAGCATAATACCTGAATCTTTCTGAAAAACCACATCCCATCCGCCCTCTTTTCCATTATCTGGTACATGGCATCCTTCTATGTACTGAAAAATCCTCTGATGAAAATAGCCAATATCATTATTATTTGATTTATCACGCTGCCTGAAAATCTCATTGCTGACAATCTCTTCCCATGTAGACCGATATACAGTTTTATCAAAAATCATCTTAACTGGATCAATAATATTTTTGTTAAATTGTATAATATCAAATGATTCCAACTTTTCTCCATATTTTTCAATCGTAGCCTTGACATGTTCTGTAAAATTTTTTTCTGAAATAAATTCTAAATTCCAATCCATTTTATCATACTCCTCATCCAATGCCGCATGAATACATTTTGCAACCTCATAACCCAAATTTACCGGCACAGCATTTCCGACCTGCTTATATTGTGACATTACACTCCCACAAAATTCCCATTCATCTGGAAAACTCTGGCAACGAGCATTTTCTCTTACTGTAAATGGTCTTGGTTCCGCTGGATGGCAACGCTCAGTCTGTTTTTGGGAAGGAGAGGTCAGAATCGTAAGCGAAGGTTCGTCAAAGCTTAACCTCCTTAAAATACCCGTTCTTCCCCCTTCCATTTCCCAACAACTTTTCATATAGGTTTTCGCCAGTTCCGGGTCAATATCTCTCCAGTATCCCCCAGGTGGCACAAGTTCAAAAAGTTTTTTCTTATTCTCTCCATATGGAACTCCAACGCTCTCCGGCACATTCTGGAGTACATCTTTGAGAACCAATTTATTCTCATATGGTTTTGGAAATTTGAAGATAATTTTTCCTTTCAAATCTTTTCGAATGCCCACTGTAATAAGACGTTCTCTTTTCTGTGCCACGCCGTAATCCCATGCATTCAACACCTTTTTCTGAATATCGTATCCGGCCTTTTCAAATATATCCAGCATAATTTGATAGGTCTTTCCACCTTGATGTGTTAGAAGTCCCCTCACATTCTCAAACAGAAACATTTTGGGTTGCAGTTTTTCAAGAAATACTGCATAGTGATAAAACAGCGTTCCCCGTGCATCCTCAAGTCCTAGTCTCTTTCCGGCATATGAAAATGCCTGACAAGGTGCACCGCCAGACAAAAGATCAAGTTTTCCTTTTTTTATCCCGAAATACTCCTCTAAGTTAAGCTTAGAAATATTTTCTATATCATCGCAAATCACATTCCAATCGGGCCTATTCTTTTCAAGAGTATCACATGCATCCCGATTAAACTCTATCAATCCAAGCGTACGAAATCCAGCTTTCTCAACCCCTAATGCCAAACCACCGGCTCCTGCAAATAACTCAATTGTCGAATACATTTTTATCCCCTATTCTTCTAGAGTGTGGTTAAAAAATTATTCCCGCCATCTGCATAACGGAACCAAAGCATCGTATTCACCACTTTGCGCGATTTTGGATCCAAATTCAGTCAACATAAGGCATTGCCCTTTATGCCTTTGACCCCTACACCTCCTTCATTAGGAGTCAACCTCCCACACATTGTGACGCACATCTGGCACAAAACATTTTTCAAGCACTCTCTAACCCTCTAATCCATATCATCTATGTTCAACAGCTAGCAATTTTAAATCATTATAATTTTTCAGAAAAATCTCAGTAAAAATTCTTCTTCCAAAATTCCCAGCTCCTTTTCAATGTTACCTGAAGCAAGTTCCCCTCGCATTCATCTGCCTTATACGCTTGATTTTCCTGCACAATCCACCCCTCCAAACGCATTACAAATATTTCGTAACCGCTTCCATCTTCCTATTTGTATCTACTCAAAAACTGTAGACAAAACGAGCATTCTGTTCAAACATTATCCGATATAATCATTTTGCCACTATTTCCTTGTTTTTTAAACATCATATCACTTTTCCTCATTTTTAGTCAATAATATGATGCAGAAGTCCAAAAGTATATATTCTAACAATTGATCTTTTGACCACAGCATCATATTATTCAAATATCTATACTCGACTTAGAGCGTGTTTGAAAAATGCTTTCTGCCAGATGTGCGTCACAGTTTGTGGAAGATTTGCGCCAAATGAAGGAGGCCTAGGGGTCAAAGGCATAAAGGGCAATGCCTTATGTTGACTGAATTTGGCGCAAATATCACGCAAAGTGGTGAATACGACGCGTACGCGTCGTTATGCAGGTGGTAGGAATGATTTTTCAAACACGCTCTAGTATTATTCTACAGAAATGATTGCGCAATTCATTCATAGAACTCTATTAACCATAAACACATTATGCACTACGCTCCACAAAATGAACCTATGTCTCAAATTGATGAATCCGTCCACACTCAAAACACCAGCCGCTCCTGCCCTATCACTTCAATCTGTGTGCTGACGATCGTCTCTTCTTCTGCGCCGCGCAGATGCTCGCCGCGAAGGTACTGCATACCGCCGCGAAGGTTCGAGGCGACGAGGTTCAACACGTAGATATTGTCAAACCGTCCATAGATGGAGTCGCCGCCAAGACCGGAAAAGCAGATGAGCTGCGTGTTCATCTTGTCTGCCATGTCCATCAGGGGTTTGAGTAGGTGCGCGGCGTTGGTCTGGGCAAATGGGTTGTCCATGACAAGCACTTTGCCCTCATTGCGGTCTGCAAAGATGTCCGTCTCGTCACGGCGCATGTAATACAGCAGACTCGAGAGGATGACAAACGCGGTCAGAAAACCCTCGCCGCCAGAATTTTTTGCCGCCTGTGCCCATGTGATGGGATACTCGCGCTGTGCCTCTACCTTGTATAATTTTATCTGGACATTCCCGATGCCGACAATGCTGTCATAGAGATTTCTGGTCGTGATTCTCGTGCCGAAATACTCTTGCGGATTCTCATTTTTCTCGAGAATTTCCACGCCTTTCATCGTCAGCTCATCGAGGAAATCACCTAGCTTCAGCTGGTACATGCCCTCCTGCTCTGTCCAGTCTGGAAGCTGCAGCTTTAACATCTTGACTGACTTCTCCCGGATGGTGATGGTCGAATTGCTGTCTATCTGCCCCAGATTGCCGTGCACGTCCTGGCAGTAGTCGCCCAACAGCTCTGTGATGCGCCCCTTCTCCTTCTCGACCAGGGAGATATCCACCGCAAGCTTTTCCATCTGGCTGTCGTAGGACTGCAGCGTCGTTTCAAGCTGCGCCAGAGTCAGCGCCGCGCTGTCAGTCAGGGAAAGCATGGATTCGATCGGCTTTCTGTAGTAGTCCTCCTGATATATATCCTTCTGCATCATCTTGTAAAGACAGGCGGTCAGCCTGCTCTTTCTGCGCCCGCACTCCTCCTTGAAGTTTCTGTAATCCCGCAGCAGCCGCCCCTGGAAATCGCGCAGTTCCTTTGTTCCCAGCAGCGTGATATCCGTCTCCCACTGCGGCTCGTGCCTGCACACGAGATCCTCGTACTCTGCGAGCGTGCTCAGGTTTTCGCCCAACGCTTTTAAGCGTTGTTCCACCTTTTTGATGTCCTCCTCGATATTTTTAATGCGGAAATGAATCTGGTTGATCGCCGATGCAAATTCGGCGGTCCTGATTTTCTCCTTTGCGAGCGGCTCCTCCATGCCGCATTTTTCCAGCATGTCCTTCTTTTTCGCGCTGATGCGGCTTTGGCAGACTGCTGTCTCCTTGTCCTCGTCATTCCACTGCCTGTCCTTCAGCTTCCATTTATTGCGCCTGTCCTCAAGGAGTATCTCCTGGTGCGCTTCCTCCTTCTCATCGTAGATTACCTCTGCCCAGTCCTGCTCCGCGATACCGTATTTCTTTGTAAGCCGTTCGAGTTCTTTTTGCTGTCTATTTAAATTTGCGGCAGTCTTTTGCAGCTGCTTTTCCAAGTCCTGCACCTGCATGGACATTTTGGATGTAATTGCCTCAAATCTTGCCTCCTGCTCCTGCGCCGTCGGCGGCAACGGGATTTCCTCTGTGATAGCTGTCTGGCGGTATGCCTCATACAGACTGCATTTATTTCTGAGATCCAGACTTTTTCTCTCAAGCTCCGCATGTGCCCGCTCGATGCTCCTGATGCGCTCCCTGCCTGTCTCTAGGGCGTCTTTGACAAGCCTGCGGTTCTGCTCGTGCCGCTCCTGCTCCTTCTGGCTGCGGCTTACCTGTTCTATACATTCTGTATATGTCTCGTACTCCTTGCAAAACAGGGCGAAGGCACGCTCGCGATTCTGCATTTTTTCTAACAAATGCTGCTCGCCCGCAATGTCCGCTGTCAGGCGGTTAATCTGCTCCTCATTCTTCTGTGCATCGCCTTTTAAGGTGTGCACCACTTTTGAGATTTCTTCCAGTGACGCCTTTGTTTCTGACACTTGTGTCATATTTTTGTCATATGCTTCCCGCGTGAGCTTCTGGTTCTTTAGACGCTCTCTTTTTTCGAAATATTCTTCATATTCCTTTCTGCGCACGGCTGTCTGCTCTTTCTTTTCCCGAATCTGCCGTTCCTTGTCTGCCACCAGATGACGCAGCGCATCCTCGTCGAGCAGCTTTTCGTTGAACCACAGAAAGAAATGAATGCCCTGCAGTGATAAAAGCCCGCTGTCCTGCGCCGCGATGGTCTCCTCGAGATGCTCGCGCAGGATGATGGGTATGGGAAAAGAGGTGTATATCTCTCTGTCATGTGCGGACAGCACTTTCATGTCCTGCTTTGACAATATTAATGCATATGGAAGAAACGGCTGTCTGCGCACAATCGCCTCATTTTTCTGCGTGGAATAACCGTTTTTGCGAAGCCAGTCCATGCCGTAAACCACATTGATGTTCAGCCTGCCAAACAATGCCAGCGTCTCCTTGGGAAGCTCGAGCACTTTTCCCTGTGTGAGACGGACATACTCCTTTTGCAGCGCGTCCTCCTCTTTTTCCAGCATGCGCTTTGCCTGCTCGCACTCGGCAAGCTTCCTGTCAGCGGCGGCAAGGATTCTGTCCATATTCCACTGTTCATTGATATTGATATCAAAATAGCGCATCATGACAAGACGCTCGGAAAGCGCTCTCTCCAAGTCTGTCTTTTCCTGCTCCAAGTCCGCGAGCATAAAATCCTGCCGTATTTTTTCCTGCTGTCTGTCCTCGATGTCGCGGAGCAGGGATTTCTGCCGCTCGTTTGCCTCGTCAAGCTGCCTTTTGTGCGCGGTGCAGCGCCTCGTGCACTCCCCAAGTTCCTTTTGATACTGTTCCTTTTTGATATCGAGCAGTCCCGGCTCGTACTCACCCACAATATTCCGGACAAATGTTTCCTGAAACTCCTCGTTAAAACGATCCTCACTGCGGTGGAAACCGTTCATCCTCTCTTTATAAGTACTGATTTTTGTTATGAGCTGGATTATTGTTTCGTCCAGCCACTGATGCTTGTCCGCAAGCTCCTGCAGCTTTTGAGTCTCCTGCTGACTGTCAGCTTCGTTTTGTTGTATCCGGTCTGCAACATCGGCTGCAAGCTGATCATAATGAGCGCTGAGCGACTTTCCTAGTGCCTTTCGCTCGGGTTCGAGTCTGCCCTCGCCCTCATGCAACACCTTCAGGCGTTCTTTGAGGAGGTTCTCATCCTGCTGGATTTCCCCGACCTGTGCCTTCTGCTTTGCAAGCTCCATCTTGTGCAGCAGCGTTTCAATCCGCTGTGTCTCCTCCTCCAGGGCATCCCGCTCCACGCCAATCATATCGCGGTTACTCACATGAAATCGGAGCATGTCCGTCAGATTTTGTATTTCATAGGAATACTTTTCATATTCGATGCGCGCAAGCTCGTCATCGCATTCCGCCTTGTCGCCGAGCAGTCGGTTTTTCACCTCACTCTGATCCGTCTCCATGCGCGCAAGCAGCGCCCGAAAGCCTGCAATGCTGTTTTCCTGCTCCTCCACCTTGTCTGTCACAAGTTTGTACTCCCCGGCGCAGGCGGATATCTCAAGCGCGTCCTCCTTGAACTGGCGGATAGTGTTTCTGCGGTCTATTTTTGACTGGTTTGCCTTGTAGGATATCACATATTTTTCTATAATGTTCTGAAATTCCTTCATGCGGTCTTTTTCCTTGTTGAGCTTGCTCTCCACCGCATCGAGAAACCACTTTTCGATCAGTCCTTTCTCATCGCGGCAGTCGGAAAAAAGCTTCGAGAGACCAGACTCCTCGAGGTTAATCTTTCGGACAATATTTTCCCATTCTTTGTAATAAATCTGATACTCTGCGAGCTTGTCAAAATACTGTCTGGACTGGGCGCTGTTGTTCATGTCATAGCAGCCAAATTTCAGTGCGTGGTCTTTCCTGTATGTCTCAAAAAGCTGTCTGCACTCGCGGTAGCTTTTCAGCACGATTTCCTTATTCTTTTTCTCTACAACGGGCAGATTGTAGATATCCTGCGCACATCTGCCGCTGTACTCGCAGATAAAACTGACCATCTCGAGCCGGTTGTCGTCATCATCCTCCGCAAGCTGACTCTTGCGCACCATCATCCCCACAAGACAGTATCCTGCACCGCGGTCGAGCTTCCACTCCACCATGATAAAAGTCGGCTTGCTGGTTGTAAAATAGCTCTCAAACGGCCTGTCCTTTGCATCACGAAAGCGCTTGTGCACAAACGGGGCAGTGATCATCTGCACCAGCACCGACTTTCCGCCCCCGTTCTGCAGCGACATCAGCGTGCTCCGCCCCTGCATCTGAAAGGTGTCGTCGCTGATGCGCATGGTATTGTTGTTGTAATTTAGGTTTATCAGTCTCACTGCGTTTATTTTACTCATCGCTGCCTCCTGCAATAATGTCCGCAAACTGTCGTGCACTTCCTATTTCGCGGCGCTCTCCGACAATACTTTGCTGATTCTCTGATAATGATTCTGGTTCAGCAGATTCCAGTCCATCAGGTTGTCGAGCTTTTTCGTCGTCTTAATCATCTCATCCTCCTGCACATACTCGATTAATCCCTGATTCTCGAGAAACAGGAAAATATGGTGCAGAAATCCCTCCTTGGTCGTTCTCGCCCGCGAACCGCGCTCATCGGATTTCAGTGCCTCGTATGCCTCCTGCATATTGCGGAACGCCAGACCGTTCTTTTCCTCTTCCTCAGCGGCGGTGTTTTCGACACCACTTTTTAACCGATCCGTCACACAGTTCTGCAACTCGCCCACCCGGATATAATCACGCGACTTTGCGCTCGCGCCCTGCCCGTCATAAAATTCTGACAGCAGCGTCAGAATTACAAACTGTGACAGATAAAAGTCTTTGTCTGTCCCGCCTGATTTACAGAGCAGCTCCTTTAATTTTGCCTTGGAAAAGCCTAAAAAGACATTCTCCTCCTTCGGAATCAGATAAATCACGTCCCCGTACCGCTCGATGCTGCTCTGCGCCTCGTCCCCCTGACTCTTGACCAGAAGCTGCACCTGCTCATTTTCCACATACGCCCTGTAAAGCCCGGAAGTCTCATCCTCGCGAAGCTCAAAGTGCTCCAGAAGGTAGTAAAAAATCTGCTGGCTGAGGCGTATTTCTTCTATTTCATATGCCATTGTTTCCTCCCAACTCAACACGGATAACGACATTTGTACAGCGTATTGTCCGCTCATTGCCGAAATCATCCAACACGTTCTCAAACGCCACAACCGTTCCATCATTTGCGCGCTCTGTAAGAATCTTCTGAATCCTTCTTCTGTTTCTGCCTGCGCCGCTCTCCGTCAGTGCAAGCAGCATATCATTTAACTGGAAGTCATTTGCCTGCTCGGTAATGAACTCGCTCTTTTCCTTTTGCAGTGTTTCTATACAGATTTCACGGTTCTTAATCAGTTCCACCATAATCTCCTTGAACACATCAATGGAAGGTATACAGATCTCCCTCGCCTGCGCGTCCTCGTCCAAAAGCTCTTTCAGCTCTGCCATGGACAGGCTGCCCTTTTTCAGCGCCGCGTCGATGATAAATGCCAGGCTGCTTTCGTATTTTTTGAGCTTTTCCCTTTTTTTGCGATCCAGCTCGTCCTGCCACTGCTTCTCGTCGAAATCAAGCAGCTCCGTGGTGTCCTCCTCCGCCTTCTTGCGGACGGGGCGCTGCAGCTCCATGCACTTGTTTAAATTATAGATTTTGGGAATCTGCTGGTGAAACAGCGGTCTGAAAAACAGGCCGATATTTTCCAGATACTGCGGCTGTCCGAGTATCTTGTCATAGAGCTCTGTGCGAATGGAAAATCGCTGTATCAGCGACATCTGGGCGAGTGACTGCAGTTCCCTGTCGTACAATAGTTTCAGGTCAAAATGCAGGTTTAAAATCTTCTGGTGCTCGTCGAGGGTGCGGTTTAAATACCGCTCGATAATGCGCAGATTTTCCAGCTTTTCCTCTTCCCTGGCGTCCAGCTTGCGCACGTTGATATTCTGCTGCTCGAGCTCTGAAGCCCTGAGCCTGACCATTTCGCGGTAACCTGTAAACTTTTCCTTGGTGTCGCCGATAGTCGCCATGTTTTCCAGCATGAGCGCCTCATAATCCGCGACGGAATAGCTCAGCGCATTGCGCCGCACACGCAGCATTGCCTCCTCGATTTTCTGGAGCTGTATGCGCATGAAGTTAAAGACATTCTTGATTTCGTCAACCGCCTTATCATAGCTCTGCTTTTCCAGATGCATCTTAAAAATCATCTCGTGGATTGTGAGCTTCATGTTGTTCTCGATTTCGAGGGTGGATAGCATCAGATTATAGCCGTCCTCCGTCAGATAATAGGAGGTTCGCTTGACCCCCTCGTCCACATAAATCACGCGGTTTGCGATGTAGCTAATGTTCATGGACTTGTATGCCCTGCTGTCAAAGTCATAGCCCTCAAAGTACATTGCCCTGCCCTCATTGGACAAAATCACATTCACGACGAAGTCACCGAGCTTCTTGCAGTCGTCATAGGACATATTTTTATGAAAGCAGCCAGCGTTAAGGTTGTCCATGTACGCGCCGATGTCGTCCATCGTGCAGCTTTCTTCCCGCAGGGACTGCTCCATGATATACAGCATGACTGCAAAAATCATGTTTACCTGCTCGTCCGCCTTCATGAAACCGTACTGCCTCCAAGTCGTCTTCGCCATGCTGTTCTGTAGGAGCAGGGCGTACATGCCGACATGCTTCATTCTTTTGGAAAACTGCTTTAAAAATTCGTATTGCATTGCTGCTCCTTATGTTTTGATTGGGACGGCCCGGAATGCCTCTTTGCGTGCAATTCCATGTTTTGCCATGCCCTATAGCGCGCAGGAGCATTCCGTCTTCCCGGAATACTCCTGTTTTTACTATGGTATATATAAGTTCCCGCATGAAAAATGGTTATTCAGTGTTATCCTATTATACCATATGGAAAACGGTGCCTGCAATCAGATTATATGGATTTTTACTTGCGGACGATACATTTTGTTACAATTCACACCAACGCCAGTTTTCATCAGCTTATAAGTTATTGAGGTGTGAATTATAACAGATTTTGCACACAAAATGCTAAAAGGCAAGCATTTTGGCGCATGATTCCCACTACTTTGGCGTAGGTGTGAACAGTAACATTTTCAAACACGCTCTAGAGCGTGTTTGAAAAATGCTTTCTGACAGATGTGCGTCACAGTTTGTGGTAGATTCAATCATCTTACAGATGACTGGCCAAATGAAGGAGACGTATGACAGGAATACTTTTAAGAAATAACTGTTAAATAGGGCACCCTCAAAGAAAAAGACAATAGTTCCTAAGTCCTAACGGGAACAGTGACCATCATATCACTGATATTGAGTATCTCCTGCGGAATATATCTGTCATTTTCCAGAATTTCTTTGATTGTGTCCTGCTGCGGCTGTGAAAACTGGCTGAGAAACACATTTTCAATCTTTCGGTTCTGCCCCTCTTTTGTGACAGGAAGCTGATCTATGCCAATGCGCTCCGCCTTTGTAAGCATCTTCTCATAGGCGGCTTTGAACAGCGAAATGCGATACTGTTTCCCATACATTGCAGCAAAATTTTCATAGATACCGATTCCCTCATAGTCCAAATCACCGAAATAAAGGACTGTGTTTTCCGGTGCCGCCATATAGGGCTCACCGCTGATATCAAAATCAGAAAATGCCGCAATAATTCCCTTTCCTGCACCATACAGCAGGGTTCCAATCTGTTCGCCGCAAATTGGAGACACGCCGCCGTCCGTCAGCTTTGACTGCGCAGGTGCACTGCCTGGCGCCTGACTGTCTATCAGACACTTGCGCATGCTGTAAAAAGTGTCTTTGTTTTCAATGACAAGAAGCTTCTGCGGTGTCCGCCGTGTCGCGCAGTAGTAGGCAATCGGCTCTGTCGTCCTGTAAAAATTTAAGACCTTCGTGTCCAATCCGCAGCGCTTCAAAATCTTTTTTCCCTGCTCCTGCTTTAAGAACTTTTCTCTGCGCCAGATGTCAAAACTGCGCTCGTTTTCTGACATACACGTCATAAAATCACTATCCCTGATATATGCATTCAGAAGCAGCACCCATGGTCTGTCCTGGATATACTGGTCAATATGTACCCGGTAATAGTCCGTGGAGATGGCCGGTACAATCTCGTAATTTAGCTCGTTCAGATATTGAGACATATCCTGCTTTTTTTCGATAATCCAGTATTCCCTGTAAAGGGCTGGGGATTTCCCGTTGATTCCCGACGCTTTTACCGGCTTTATTCTGCTGTCTTCAATTAACGCAATTACTTTAGCGTAAAGCTCCTTGTAATCGGAGATTCCATATTTTGTTGAAAGGGCATCCAGGTTTATTTTTTTCATTACGTCGTTCCATCTCTTTCAAATATAGATTCATGGTTTTATCTGCATAATCTTTTCTTTCATGGACACGCCTCAAACCTCTCGGCTTCTGCGTTCTGTTCTTTCATCTTTTCTTTCATGGACACGCCTCAAATTTCTTGGCTTCTGCATTCTGTTCTTTTATCTTTTGTTTCATATACGCCGCCATCTTCTCCCGTATCTTCGCAAACTGCGCGTTCGTTTCCGAAAGCTCCGACTGAAATCCCATCAGTTTATCCAGATACCCCTGCTCGCACACCAGCTTACAGCTGACGGGATAGACCAGCTCGTACACCAGCGAGATGTGCCCGACCACATTGTCAACAGGTGTTTTTTTCAAGGTTCTAAGCACCGCATGTTCCTCATAAAACGCCTGCATGACTTCCTCCGTCACCTGACAGTGCTTCAGGTCATAGGTGGTCACATTATAGATTTCTTCAATTGGTACAATGACATTGACCTTTAAAATATCAATCTTATCTGCATCGCGCAGCAGATCGGCAAACTTTTTCTCGCGCTCTGTGTACTGTGCGGGCACGCGGTACGCGCTGTGACACCGCACGGTCTTCTCGAGCAGTTCATCCTCCGAATCATCCGCAATATAATCCCTGATTCTTCCTTCTTTAAATAAAATGTCTGCCCCGAACTCCGCGTGGTCTATGGACTGCGCGTCGATAAATGTGCCATATCGCTTCAGCTGCTCAAAGCGCCCGACATCATGCAGCAGTCCCGCTATCCATGCCAATTCTGTCCCATTTTGGTCAAACCCTGACTGGGCTGCAATCTGCTGGCAAAGACCGCATACCCTGTAGGTATGGTCAATCTTTAATTTTACTTTTTCATCCGATACATCGTAATTGCTGGTATATTCCTTAAATGCGGCTAAAGCTCTTTGTCTGTCGATTTTCACTTTTATATCCCCTGCGTGCTCTGGGTACTGTAAAGTTTTACAGCCCTATCTATTTTTCTCCAAAACCTTATATTTTCAATGGTTACACTACTTTCTGCAAATAAAAAAACAACGTCCCTCTTTTCGTATACGGGTTTTCCATCACCGTCTTAAGCCGATTGTTCTTAGCCATTTTATCTGCCTCCAATAATTTATGTTTGTTAAATTGTTCAACATCAATATCTTACCACAAACGCACACGTTTCCGCAACTGATAGATTGGGTCGATCTCAACAGCATTAAAAAGTATCTGGATATTTGTGCTCTCACGTAAATACGCCACGCACTTAAGGATATTCCTTTCCAGTTCATAATTATTCCATGATTGTCGGTCTGCCTTACCTCGACTTCGCACCGCAGAGCCGAAAAACAAGCTTTCTTTCCGGCTCCGCAAATATCCTAAGGCGTTAATGCTCGTACCAGACAGGCTCGAAATCATTCAAGTCATTCCCACTAATAGAATAGGCGCCACAAATACTGCCGTCCACAGCATTGACAAAACAATCATAAGCGAAAAATTTCTCATCCTCAGGATCCTCCAGCTCCTCAATATTATTAAAATGTATGGAGTATGCTATATCTCCCTTATCCTTATACTCAGCCCAGTTTGTGATATCCCATAACCCCAATTTCCTGCCATCAGACTCGGCCTCAGGGTTTATATATACCTTCAGTTCCTTTGCCTTTTCGCCAATATCAGTCTCCATCGCCTTTCTTGCAATCTCTATCGCTTCATCTTCGCTGATTCCGCCTGCCGCCTTCACCTTTTCCTCAAGCATGACTCTTTCCGCCAAATCCTCCGCATCCCTCTGCTCCTGCGTTTTCTGTGCTTCTGGACTCTGTGAAACCGCATAACGCATCTTATTCTGAAAATCAATGATCTCCAAAATCTCCTCGTCAGTCATTTCCTGAGTCGGCAGATTGAAAACACCCGTAGACCTGATATAGCAAAGCATTCCCTCTGGCGCATCTTCCGCATTGTCCACCTGTGCAATGACATTTTCGGGGAATTTCCCATCATCATATGCCTTCCAAAGCTCCTGGCTGCGTTCCTTTTCGTCGTCGGAATACTCCCTTGAAAAAACGTCAGCCTCCGTAGGCTTCGACTGAACCATATCGTTAATTTCCCGCACTTCCTCTTTCGGAATACTTTCCATTCTCTCCTTTACAACACTTGACACAAATGCCCGAACCGGAAAACTGACTACCCCCATCGTCAGCACAAACGCTGCCGCAGCCGTCGCCACCCTTGTCAAGTTCCATGTTTTTGTATTCTTATTTCCATTTTTCATCCGCTTCTGAATATTCATAATTATCTCCTCCTGCATTTCCGTTGAAATGTGTACCTGATCCATTACTTCCTTTACATCATATCCATCCATCCGCTATATGCCTCCTTCCATCCTGACCATATCGCGCATTTGTTTTCTTCCCCGCAACAGCCTTGATTTTACTGCACTTTCTGTGATTCCTAAGATATCCGCAATTTCCTTTATAGGATATCCCTCCACATAATGAAGATAAATAACTGTTTTGTGCTTTACTGGGAGTTCGAGAAGTTCTTTTAATGTTTCCCTCTGTTCTGGCGCTACAAGAATGTTTTCCACTTCATCAATAGAAATCTTTGGGTGCCGGACTCTGAACCGTATCATATCACGACAATTATTCGTTGCTACCTTGATCAACCATGCTTTCTCATGCTCCTCATCACGAAAATCCGGTTTCTTTTCCAAATATTTGCAAAAAGTATCCTGAATGGCGTCCTGAACATCCTGCTCATTGCAGAGTATAACAAGGCAAATCTTGTAGAGCATGTCACTGTATTTTGTGACCGCTTCTCTTATGTCCCTCTCGATATTCATATATGTCACCTCCTTTGCTTTAAACACGTTTAAGATGAGGAAAAGGTTGCATATATAATTACATTTTATCAATTGCCAAAACACGCTCTAACTGAGCATTGGGAAGATATTCTTGAAAAACCGGAAAACCTTGCAGGCACTTCCAAACAGAAACTTGCTTACACATTCAGTCAGTTTCTGAAAATCAAACGCACCGAAAAATTTGGCGATATGATTTTATTTTTGAAAATCAAAAGGAATTGCATCTGTCCGCAATTCCCCGTTACAAAACCATATCGCACTATTCATCTGACTGAATCAGCTCTACCAAGTCCTTTACTTTTTCATCTGATACATCATAATTGCTGGTATATTCCTTAAATGCGGTTAAAGCTTTTGTCTGTCGACTTTTACCCTCGAATTTTTCTTATGTTATGCGGCAAAGTAAATTTAATCCTTTTCATCGTGTGACAGCTGCAGCCTGCTCTGCCGATAGGCTGCCTCGGTCCTATCATCAAACAGCACCCACATGATGACCTCAAACAAATCTGGATTTTCCTTTAAATATTGCCAGACAGTCCCTACCGCAATCTTTGCCGCCCGCTCCACCGGGAATGCATAAATCCCTGTCGATATGGACGGAAACGCAATCCTTTTTACCCCATGCTCCGCCGCGAGTCTGAGCGAGTTGCGATAACAATCCGCCAACAGCCTGTCCTCGTTGTGGCTTCCTCCATTCCAGACGGGTCCTACCGTGTGGATAATATATTTGCAGGGAAGCCGATACGCCTTGGTCATCTTCGCCTGCCCCGTCTTACAACCGCCAAGCAGCCGGCACGCAAACAACAGCTCCGGCCCTGCTGCCCTGTGTATCGCCCCGTCGACGCCTCCGCCGCCAAGCAGACTGCTGTTTGCCGCGTTGACAATGGCGTCCACATTGTCAATTTTTGTAATGTCTCCTTTTACAAACTGTATCATCCTTATTCTCCATTTTCTACAGAGCCTTACCCTGAAAATCCCCGATTTTCATTCCCAAAATTCATCATAAAATTCTGCGTATCCCAAACTCTCCAGAATCGCTTCCCCATCCCTGATTTCCACTTCACCGACATCCGTTTCCTTGCAGCAATTTTCAAATACATACTTTATGACCTGCGCCGCAAACATCGGTCTGCACAAATTCATCACAATCTGTTCCCCCTGATACTGGCAGACTGTACCCTCACTGGTGTAAATGTCCAGATTCATCTGCGGCGTATATTGGGTAAAGTATACCCTCACTTTTAACCGCTGGTTCTCTTCCGGCACAAACAGATAATAGGAGTACGGGTAGTTTGCAAAATCCATATCGTCGTAGAAATAATTCCACCGATATGCCCTGCCGTCTACGAAAATATGCCTTAATTTTCCCCGTTTCATTATAAACTTCCTTCTCATCCCTTTTCGGAATAGCATTTCCTATGAGATATCAGCATAATAGTCTTTCAAATGATTTCTAATATCTTCATATACTATCTTACGTTTGTTCTTCCCAGATACCATATTCATCTCAACAATATACTGTTTTTAACAGAAACACAATTCCGAATAGGGAAAAAATCGTTACAATTCACACCAACGCCAGTTTTCATCAGCTTATATGTTATTGAGGTGTGAATTATTACAGATTTTGCACACAAAATGCTAAAAGGCAAGCATTTTGGCGCATGATTCCCACTACTTTGGCGTAGGTGTGAACAGTAACAAAAAATCATCAAAACAACGCCGGATTCATAAAAATAGTGACAAGCTCGCACAGCTCTCCTGACGCATCAACTCCCCAATAGTCTGTATAATATCCGTCACCAAGCCCTGACGCAAACATGGCTATCATCGAACCGTCCAGCGGGTTAACCCACATCAGCAAGTCGCCGCCTTCCCGCTGTACGGATGGATTGTCCTGATAGCTCTGTGCAAACAGCGCGGCAAAATAATCGTCATATATATTTCCGCCCTCGTGTGCGCGATACCAGCTGTCCAGAAACTGCCAATAACTCCGCGCTGCCTGTTCGTCACAGAAACACGCCATGCCGCACTCTACTGGAAATCCCGCAAACGTCGTCTCATGATTTTCCTTTTCGCATTCTGCCAGCTCGTAAGATACCGCTTCGCTGTCCTTGATTTTAAGACGCGCGCCTACAATTCGAAGCCCCGCCATGTCTGAGTCCATAATCGAAACCTGAACCGGATATGTACCTGCTTCAATATTCTTTGCCTTCACCAGCACATCCTTAGGACTCTGCAGATAGCACAGCGGATCTGCGGTCAGAATCCTGCCCGAGGGGAATACGCAGCTTCCCATTGTGTACTGTCTCAACTCTTTCGTGTCACCAAAGACATACTGTACAAGGTCTGCGTCCAGTGTGTCCCTGCTGATAAATTTCAGATTTTTCTCAAAAGCCAGCTGAAATGATGATTTTGCGGATTCCTGCTGCTCTTTGTCCTGTTCTTCCTGAATGCGGGCACGTTCCTCCCAGTCCGCAGATTTCTCCGCATCTGGCGCCACGCCGACTCCGTCGCGGTACATCTGTGCAACCTGATGCATGGCCATTGGGTGTCCGCCCTGCGCTGCCTTTAGAAAATATTCAAATCCTTTCTTCACATCTTTTTCAACACCATAACCGTTTATGTACGACATTCCAAGATTACCCAGCGCCGTCGTGTTTCCCATCTCTGCCGCCTGCCTATAGTAGCTGATTCCCTTTTCATAATCTGGCGGCATATGTTTTCCAGAGCAATAAAGATAGCCCAGCTCCAAAAAAGCATCTTCCATTCCGCCTTGTGCTGCCCTTTCGTAGTATGACAGTGCCTTTTCCAAATCCGGCTGAATGTCGTTCTCCTCATGACCGTTTAAATAAATATCTCCCAAAATCTTTAAAGCAGGCAGAACTCCCTGCTTTGCATCTGCAAAAAGTCTCTCCATGTCAAACATCCGCAATGTCTCCTTTCCGTTTGGAATAATGGGAACGATTCAAAAATCCTGTCTATTTCTGTACAATGAATTTCCTGTTTTTATTATATCGTGAGGCTGCCATTCTTACAACAAAATCTTTTATACCTTTTGCAGACGGCATCGCAAAATGTTACAATTCACACCAACGCCAGTTTTCATCAGCTTATAAGTTATTGAGGTGTGAATTATAACAGATTTTGCACACAAAATGCTAAAAGGCAAGCATTTTGGCGCATGATTCCCACTACTTTGGCGTAGGTGTGAACAGTAACCGCAAAATAATACTATCTCACTTCTCCCTCCTTCAAGGTTTCAATTACATCGCCCCCATGAAACAATATCTCCCCAGGCATCAGCAGGCTCATATCCGAGGATTCTGTTTATCAATCCTGGCAGATTCATATGAGCGTTCACATGATACATCCTCTGCCATACATAAACATGGGCATCTTTGCAACACAAAAACCCCAGTCGTCTTCTCACTGGGGTTTCAAAACAGCGCTACAAGGATTCGAACCTTGAAATGACGGAGTCAGAGTCCGTTGCCTTACCGTTTGGCGATAGCGCTTTACATATGAAATTCGTGCTCCGCTCTGTAGCACGTTATTTAGTATATACTATGTATCAAAAAAATGCAAGTACTTTTTTAAAAATTTTGAATTTTTTTTAGAGCGTGTTTCAAACACGCTCTAGTACAGTGAAAATTAAGTTTTGGATAGTTTGGCGCAGAATATTTTTCTGAGAGTGCTGCTTCACAAACGCAGGCGTAGCGGTGGCTACGTCGAGGCTTGGGGAGTAGTGCTATCAGGAAAATAGGCAAGTCAAACTGCCAATTACTTAATTTTCACTGTACTAGTTCCCTTCATCCCGCGTAAGCACAGTATGCGCTGACACTGATATTTGTAATAGCTCCATTCGATATCTCATAGGAAACAGCGGCATTTCCAAATCCGTCCCCAGTAATCATATAATTCTCGAGATTATCCTTCGGATAAAAACCATAAGACATCAGCGACGCAACTGCTGCGTTTTCATCCATGCCGGGATAAACGCCAAAAATGGTCACATCCTCCACCTGGACACCGCTGTAGCTCAGAACTCCGCCGTCGAAGTAAATCAGGCGAAATACCTCGTTTCCATCATAACTTCCGATCTGTTCGTCCTCGAACCCGGCATTTTCCTTCCATCCGACCGCATAATGTTGTGTCAGATAACTCTGCGCTTCCTCCAGAGAAGAATTCTGTATATAGAGCCAGCCAATATCGGTCTGTTCAACCAGCGCCTGCTCCTGGGCAATGCTGTGCAGCAGCGCCAGATGGTCTGTCGTAAACTTCTGGAAATTCTCACTGACAATTGGTTGATATTCTATCTCCAGTTTCTGCGCACCGCTCATATACTGTGAAATCCATTCATTGAAATCAGCCTCATCTAACAGAATCGCCTCTCCCTCCCAGTCAGGGTCTGTGTGAAGCTCGTAGATAACTCCGTCCCTGTCCACATCAACTTCATCCGGAAATGGACCTTGTACATACGAAGTGTCTGTAAGAGCTTTGTCCCATGCGCTCACGTCCGCCACAAAATCATACTGATCGGTCTGCGGATTATATTGATACAGGTCATACGGCCAGAAATCCATACTCAGACTATGATTGTGGGATGCTTCTACTGTTACTATACCATTATCATAATATGTCGTGGCATGAAAACTCCACAACTCACACGTCAGTTCCATTGTATCAGGATTGTATCCATAAACAATCTCAAACATTCCCGCCATGCTCGATGTCAAATAAGTTATAATCAGCTCCTCTCTGGAATCCCCATCCACATCCGCAACGGCAAAGTAGTTGTCGGACATGGAATCAATTCCGTCATACAAATTCTGCTTTTCTATCTCTCTGTCTGGCAGTTCATATGCAGCTGCCAGCATGGACAAAACACCTCCATAGACCTGCCTTGTCCGGTACACAGGAAGCAGTGCGCGGTTCTCATTCTCCTCCGGCGCTGATATCATTTCCTTCGGTTCACTTTTCGTCGGATTCAACGGATTGCCCTCTACCGACGCTGATTCATTTTCCGCTGTTTGCTTCTCTTCAGAAACGTTATGCTCTCCTGTTGTTAATTTCTTATCGCTGCATCCCGCCATCAAAACGGTTGTCAATGACACGAAGCCAAGAATTTTTAGCATTTTCTTTTTCATAAACACTCCTCTTACTGTTTTCCCGTTCCATCTCTCTTATCCTCTCTTATCCGCCATCATTATTGATCCTTCCTGACATATTACTGCCAGATTATACAGGCAGATAGTGCTAGAGCGTGTTTGAAAAATCATTCCTGCCATCTATACGCCCCACTTTGCGTGATATTTGATCCAAATTCAGTCACCATGAGGCATTGCCCTTTATGACTTTGACCCCTACGCCTCCTTCATTTGGCGCAAATCTCCCACAAAAGCTCCAGCAGCTTGGAGACATCTATAGGCTTTGCAATATGACCGTTCATCCCAGCTTCCAACGCCAATTGTTTATCTTCTTCGAAGGCGTTGGCTGTCATGGCAAAAATCGGGATACCAGCAATCTCCGGATCTTTCAGTGCCCGGATCTGTCTTGTCGCCTCATAACCATCCATCAACGGCATCTGGATATCCATCAAAATCAGGTCATACTGCCCAGATTCTGCCTCCCTCATCCGCTTCACCGCAACAGCTCCGTCATCTGCAACATCTACGACAAATCCCACTTCCTGAAGAATCTCCACGGCAATCTCCTGATTCAGCTCATTATCCTCTACTAAAAGGATCTTCTTACCATGGAAGGAATACGTCTCCGGCAAAACCTCTTTCGAATCGCTGACCGCAAACGGCGACTCGAGCACCTCCCTAAGCTCCGATAAAAAGATTGGTTTGGAACAAAAAGCCGTGACACCTGCTTTTCTTGCCTCCTCCTCAATATCCGACCAATCATAGGCAGTCAGAATGATAATGGGCGTATCTTCCCCAATCAGCGCGCGAACCCGCCTTACCACTTCAATTCCATTCATATCCGGCATGAGCCAGTCTATGATATATACGGCATACTCGTCCTCCTGTTCCTCAGCAAGCTTTACCCGAAGCACCGCCTCCTTGCCGGATGTCGTCCAGTCTGGGCGCATGCCGATGGCTGCCAGCATCTTGGTCACACTCGAGCAGGTATTAAAATCATCGTCTACCACAAGCGCCCGAAGCCCCTGAAGCTCCGGAATCGTTTCCTGCCTTACCGGGCCAGAACAGGTCTTAAACTGCAGGGATACCGTAAACGTGGTTCCTTTACCCACCTCACTTTCCACAGAGACGGTACCGCCCATCATATCCACAATGTTCCTGGTAATCGCCATACCAAGCCCAGTTCCCTGTATTCCGCTGACCGTACTTGTCCGCTCACGCTCAAAAGGTTCAAAAACATTCTCTAAAAATTCTGGGCTCATTCCGATTCCCGTATCCTTAACCTGAAATTCGTAAGCGGCATAGCCTTCCGGTGCATTTCTCTTCTGTAGAATCCGGACGCTTACCATACCGCCCGGCTTTGTAAACTTCATGGCATTACTCAACAGATTCAGCAAAATCTGATTCAGCCTGAGTCTGTCGCACATAACATGTTCGTTTACCACGTCCACCGTGTCAATGTAGAAGTCCAGCTGCTTTGACATGATATCTGCCTGTACAATGGTCTTTAAGTCATGCAGAATCTCCGGAATAGAGCTCTCCTTTTCCTCAATTTTTACCTTTCCGCTTTCAATGCGGCTCATGTCCAGTACATCATTAATCAGGCTCAGCAAATGATTGCTGGATGTGACAATTTTTGTCAGATAGTCCTGTACCTGCTCCGTATTGTCGATATGTGCGGCAGCAAGCGATGTAAAACCTATGATGGCGTTCATTGGCGTCCGGATGTCATGAGACATATTGTTGAGGAACGTAGTTTTCGCCCGGTTGGCATGCTGCGCTGCCGCCAGCGCGTCCTGAAGATCCGTCCGCTGCGCTTCCAGCTGCGCCTCCATCCTCTTCTCATCATCAATATCAATAAAAAATCCTACAAAGGTGACTGGGGAACCATCCGCCCGCCTAGACAGCCTGCCGGCTGCATGGAACCATCTCCACCCTGCATTTCTAGTGAGCAGACGATATTTCACATCGTAGGTCTTCTCTCCTGTGTAATCCATTACCGTATCCCAGTACTCCTTCATCACATACGCTTTATCCTCTTCATGTAGCAAATTCGACCAGGAATCCAGCCTGTTTGGAAAATCCGTTTCGTCCTCGTATCCCAGCATGTTCCGAAACACATCGGTCCAGATACAGGAAACGATCTCTCCGCGTTCGTCAAAATCCATGCTCCATTGGCCCGATCCCAGAGCTGCCTGAATGTTCTCCATCGCGATCCGCTCCCGCTCAATCTGGGCAAGTGCCGCCCTGAGCTTATCCTTGTCCGCCTTTTCCTGTTCCAGAAGAATCCTTGCATTTTTCCTGAAGTGATGAATCAGCATCAAAGATACCAGAAGCATCACAGCTGTCATGACAACCGTCTGAACCAGGAACCTGTGCAGAGCCTCCGGAGATTCCATACCTATCTTTTCCAGTATGTAAACAGCCTGACTGTCGCCCGCTTTCGCACCTTCTGTCACCCATATTATCGCAATAAGAAGAAGCACCACCAGCACAATTCCGCCCCCTATGGCCAAAACAGCTGCCTTCTTCTTTTGTTTTTTTGAATGCTTCGTGTTCCTCCGGTTGTGGTTT
>JAIECJ010000221.1 GCA_029068555.1 Lachnospiraceae bacterium | reverse complement strand
AACAGATTTTGCACACAAAATGCTAAAAGGCAAGCATTTTGGCGCATGATTCCCACTACTTTGGCGTAGGTGTAAACAGTAACAATTATTTTACAAAAATTTCATTTTCTTTATGGTCTCAACAAATTCCATATTATTTTTCGTGCGATAGAACATGTCAAGTATCTTATCGACTGCCTCATCTGATTTTAGTCCGTTGAGCGCCTTTCTCATAATATTAATCGCGTCAAGCTCATCCGGAGCCAGCAGCAAATCCTCACGTCTTGTCCCTGATTTTGGAATATCAATGGCAGGGAAAACTCTCTTTTCTGAAAGCTTCCTGTCAAGAACCATCTCCATATTGCCGGTTCCCTTAAACTCCTCATATACCACGTCGTCCATTTTGGAGCCTGTCTCGACAAGCGCTGTTGCCAGTATGGTAAGGCTTCCGCCCTCCCGCATATTTCTTGCCGCGCCAAAAAATCGTTTCGGCATATGCAGCGCCGCCGGATCAAGCCCGCCGGAAAGCGTCCGCCCGCTTGGCGGAACCGTAAGGTTGTATGCCCGTGTCAGTCTGGTGATGCTGTCGAGCAGAATACACACATCCTTTCTGTGCTCCACAAGACGTTTTGCGCGCTCTATCACCATCTCCGCAACTCTCTTATGGTGATCGGGAAGCTCATCAAAGGTAGAGTAAATCACCTCGACATTCGGGCCTTCTATCGCCTCCTTAATATCGGTAACCTCCTCGGGACGTTCATCAATCAGTAAAATAATCATGTGCATGTCTTGTGCATTTTTCAGGATAGACTTTGCCACTTCCTTTAAAAGTGTCGTTTTTCCGGCTTTAGGGGGTGATACAATCATACCGCGCTGTCCTTTTCCCACAGGACTCATCAGATCCATGATGCGCATTGCCACACTTGCCCCAGGAGTCTCAAGCCGGATGCGCTCATTGGGGAAAATTGGTGTCATGTCCTCAAAATTACGTCTCCGTGTTGCCAGTTCCGGCGGATATCCATTCACCTTCCGCAGATACAAAAGCGCGCTGAACTTCTCATTCATTGTCTTGATACGGGTATTTCCCTCAATAATGTCTCCTGTTCGCAGTCCGAAACGGCGAATCTGGCTCGGCGCCACATACACATCATTTTCTCCCGGCAGGAAGTTCTCGCTTCTGATAAACCCGAACCCATCTGGCATAACCTCAAGAATTCCCTTTGCTATCACTCCGCTGTCAAGCTCTGACGGGAATTTATCGTCCGTCTGCCTGTCCTGTGGCTTATCCGTCCCATCCCCTGCTGCCCGTGATTCTTTCACAGACCGCTCTGTATTGTCAGCCCCCTGCTTTTGCTCTTTCACAGGTCTCTCTGTATTATCAGAATGCTGTTTTTGTTCCCTTACAGGCTTCTCTGCATTATCCATATGCTGTTTCTGCTCCCTCGCAGGTCTCTCTGCGCTATCGGCATTCTGTCCCTGCGGTCTTGGTCTCTCCCTGCGCTCATAGCGGTTTTGACGGTCGCCCGGATTGTTTGATGCCGTAGCAAACGACGGCTCTCTCATGCCGCGAAGCACAGGTTTTGGCTCTACATCCCTGCCTTCTGCTTTGTCCTTCTCATCCTCGTTGAGCATAAGCTCTATGAGCTCTGCCTTTTTCAAACCGCTTATGCGCTTCATTCCACGTGCCTTTGCAATTTCCTTTAAATCGGCAAGTGCCAGTGATTCGTATTTCTCCCTCATAAAATATACCAGTTCCTACCTTTCTACATAATATTAGCCATATGTCCCACTTTTTTCCGTAACACTGTCATAACTGAAAATCAGGAAAAACTTCACAGAAATTATAAAATTTGATACTAAATGGAAAACATTATGAAATGCTTACAAAATAAACAGATAGAGTCCTTAGATTTACTGTTGATATGATTATAACTCATTTTTTCAAAAATAGAAAGAAGAATTTATTGCGAATTATAACAATTTATTATACATTATAACAAGGAGTGTTTTTAGTTATCGTTCAGCCCAGGACTTTGCCTTTACTGCAAAGTCCGCAAAACAGCAAAGCGGTTAAGATGCATTAAGCCATCCCGAAGCGGTTATGCATGACTTGATGCGTTACAGTTGCGCACGGCTGAACTGTAACTGTTTTTACAGAATGGAGGATTTTTATATATGACGACTCAGGAAAAAGCATTACAGCTTCATAAAGAATGGAACGGAAAAATCGAAACTGTGTCAAAGACCCCTGTGAAATCCAGGGAGGCACTGTCTCTTGCATATACCCCCGGCGTTGCGGAACCCTGCAAGATTATTGCCGAGGACAAGGAAGCTGCCTATCAGTACACCATGAAAGCAAACACGGTAGCTGTTATTTCAGACGGAAGCGCAGTGCTCGGTCTCGGAAATATCGGACCTTACGCCGCAATGCCTGTCATGGAAGGAAAGGCAGTCCTGTTCAAGGAATTTGGCGGTGTAAATGCTGTCCCCATCTGCCTTGACACACAGGACACTGAGGAAATCATCAAGGCAGTCACATGGCTTGCACCTGCCTATGGCGGAATCAACCTTGAGGATATCAGTGCACCGCGCTGCTTTGAAATTGAGGAACGGCTGAAAGCCACACTTGATATCCCTGTATTTCACGATGACCAGCATGGAACTGCTATCGTTGTCCTCGCAGGTATCATCAATGCACTGAAAGTTGTTGGCAAACAGAAGGAAAGCTGCAAGGTAGTCGTAAACGGCGCGGGAAGCGCGGGCGTCGCCATCACAAAGCTTCTGCTTACATACGGATTTAAAAATGTCATTATGTGCGACAAGGTCGGCATCGTGTCAACATCCACAGAGGGGCTAAACTGGATGCAGGAAAAGATGGCAAAAATCACAAATCCGAACGGCGAAACAGGCAATCTCGCCGATGCGTTAAAGGGCGCAGACATTTTTGTGGGCGTATCTGCACCAAATATTGTGACACCCGAGATGGTTCAGTCAATGGCACATGATTCCATTCTCTTTGCAATGGCAAACCCGACACCGGAAATCATGCCAGATGTGGCAAAAGCTGCCGGTGCACGCGTTGTCGGCACCGGGCGAAGCGATTTTCCAAACCAAGTTAACAATGTAGTGGCATTCCCTGGCATTTTCAAGGGAGCCCTCGAGGGACGTGCCACACAGATTACGGAGGAAATGAAGCTTGCTGCTGCCAATGCGATTGCGGGACTTGTCCCTGACGATGAGCTTAGTGCGGACAACATCATGCCCGAAGCATTCAATCCAAAGGTTGCAGAACTTGTTGCCGAAGCGGTCAAGTCTCACATTGCCCGCTAATGGCTTACGTAAACCATGCATTGGAACGATAAACCCTATCACACCCTTGACTATGAACTCAAGGCAATATACGGCGAAAAAATCTACAAAATCGCTCTCGATGCCGGTATGACCTGTCCGAACCGCGATGGGTCATGCGGCAGTCGGGGCTGTATCTTCTGCAGCGCTGGCGGAAGTGGGGACTTTGCGGCCAAAAGAGATGTTGCAGATTCTATCATGACTCAGCTTGAAAAGGGAAAACAATATTTTCACGGGAAAAATATCGGCAAACGCTTCATAGCCTATTTTCAGGCCTACACCAATACCTATGCCCCGGCTGCCAGGCTTGACAGGATCTACCGGGAAGCTCTTGACGAGCCTTCTGTTGTGGGCATATCCATCGCCACCAGACCTGATTGTCTTGACTGTGATGTGCTCTCCCTGCTTGACTGTTTAAACAAAAAATACCCTGACAAATTCATCTGGGTAGAGCTAGGGCTGCAGACAATACATGAAACAACCGCAGCACTTATCCGCCGCGGTTATCCACTGTCTGTATTTGAGCAGGCTGTAGACCATCTCCGCAGAATTTCCATTCCTGTAATTGTCCATGTCATCTTAGGTCTCCCTGGCGAAAACAGGCAGATGATGCTCGAAACCTGCCGTTTTCTAGGCAAAAAAGGGATCAACGGCATCAAATTACAGTTGCTGCATGTCCTGAAAAACACAGATTTGGTCGAATTATACGAGAAGAAAACCTTTGAAATTCTGGGATTTATGGAGTATATTGATATCATAATCTCCTGTCTTGAAATTCTGCCGCCCGACATGGTGGTACACCGTGTAACGGGTGACGGTCCGAAGGACTTGCTCATCGCTCCCTTATGGAGTCTTGACAAAAGGCGCGTTCTCAACACGCTCCATCAAGAAATGAAACGACGCGGCACATGGCAGTCTGCCGCATACCAAATGAACGATTGCAAACAGAAATTCTAAAATGAAAGGCGTGGTATCAATGGTTCAGGATCCATTAACATTATACAAATTAATTGTCTTATATATGTTGGACAAGGTAAAATTCAAGCTGACCTACTCACAGATCAGCGGATTCATCCTGGAAAAAGAATATACCAATTTCATGACGCTGCAACAGGTGTTCTCTGATCTTCAGGACGCGGAGCTCATCAAAGCTGACACGCTTATGAACCGCACATACTTTTCCATCACTTCCGAAGGGCAGAATACACTGTCCTATTTCGGAAACCGAATCGGTGACGCCATTATCCACGATATTGATACATTCCTTGCAGAAAAACACCTTGAGTTGAAAAATGAAGCTTCCATTACGGCAAACTATTATAAAACGACTTCCGGTGAATACGAGACAGAACTGATTGCAAAGGAAAGAGAAATTGACCTTGTGAACATCAAGCTGTCCGTTCCTACAGAAGATATGGCAGAAACCATCTGTGACAGCTGGTACAACAAGAACGAAGCCATCTACAAATATTTAATGGAGACACTATTTTAGAGCGTGTCTCCATTCTCTTCTGCTGCCTCTTTTTTAATCCGCATCATATGTTCCCTGATTTTGGCCTCATATCCGTTCCATGACGGCTCGTAAAAAGTCTTTCCTGTTAGCTCATAAGGGAGATACTGCTGTTCCACATAGTGGTTTTTGTAGTCATGGGCATATTGATAACCTGTCCCATGTCCTAACTTTGCCGCTCCTTTATAGTGTGCATCCTGCAAATGTGTAGGTATCGGCAGGTTTCCGCTTTTTTTGATTTCCTCGCCTGCCGCAAAAATCGCATTGCACGCAGCATTGCTCTTTGGTGCACATGCCACATAGGAAGCCGCCTGTGCAAGAATAATCTGCGCCTCTGGCATGCCGATGCGTTCCACGGCAAGAGATGCACTCACCGCCACATTCAAAGCCATGGGATCTGCATTTCCCACATCCTCTGCTGCGCAAATCATGATGCGCCTTGCAATGAACGCGACCTGCTCCCCCGCATAGAGCATTTTGGCGAGATAATACACCGCTGCATCCGGGTCT
This sequence comes from Lachnospiraceae bacterium, assembly GCA_029068555.1. Taxonomy (GTDB): domain Bacteria; phylum Bacillota; class Clostridia; order Lachnospirales; family Lachnospiraceae; genus COE1. The sequence goes on along the minus strand of JAIECJ010000221.1, from coordinate 10,058 downwards.
GAACCACGCATACTTTTGATAAATGCAGAAATTGTATCATAGTGGTTGTCGCCAGTCTTGTCATATAACATGCGCCGTTTCTGTATGCATTCCTGCGCAGTCTCCACTGTAATATGAATCCTTCCATCCGCACTCCTGTCAGTCGTCATGATGCCAAGCTCTATCGCATTCAGGGCATGCCTCGCGTCGCCGCCTGACAAATCAGCCAGAAATTCCAGTGCTTCCTCGTCAATACAGGCATCGTAGCTGCCCATACCCTTTTCGGTATCATACACAGCCCTTTTTAGCAATTCTTTAATATCTGCTTTTTCCAAAGGTTTGAGCTCAAAGATAACAGAGCGCGAGATAAGCGCCCCATTTACCTCAAAATATGGATTTTCCGTGGTCGCGCCAATCAGTATAATCGTGCCGTCCTCCACAAACGGCAGCAGGTAATCCTGTTGTCCTTTATTAAATCGGTGAATTTCGTCGATAAACAAAATCGTGCGCTTCGCATACATGGCAAGCGTATCCTTTGCTTTACTGATGACCTCCTCCATGTCCTTTTTGCCTGCGACCGTAGCATTTATCTGTGTAAATTCCGCGCTTGTCGTGTTGGCAATTACTTTTGCAAGCGTCGTCTTTCCGGTTCCAGGCGGTCCATAGAAGATGATTGAGCTGATTTTGTCTGCCTTAATTGCCCTGTATAAAAGCTTGTCCTTACCGATAATATGCGACTGACCCACAACCTCATCGAGTGTCGTGGGTCTAAGTCTTGCCGCCAGAGGAGATTCTTTTTCCTTCACAGTATTTCTCATATAATCTAATAAATCCATTATCATCTACCCTTTTATGCGCTGTAAAAAACGCACTGTCATATCATATTGAATAAGACTGCACTCAGCCACGCTGTTTTATGACTTATTCTGCGCTGCCACAAGACTCTCTCCGCCATATATCTTCCGCAGCTTCGGCTTCTCAATCTTTCCAGTCGGATTTCTCGGTATCTCAGCCAGAATTATCTTGCGCGGTCTTTTGTACTTCGGAAGTTTCATGCAGTATGTATTGATTTCGTCCTCTGTACAGCTCATGCCGTCTTTTATCTCTATAATGGCAGCCGTAATTTCACCCAGCCGCTTGTCAGGGATTCCGATTACCGCCGCATCCTTAATCTTGTCATTCGTTCGCAGGAAATCTTCAATCTGGACAGGATAAATATTCTCACCGCCGCTGATAACCACATCCTTCTTGCGGTCGACAAGGAAGATAAAACCATCCTCATCCTCCTGCGCCATATCGCCCGTAAAAAGCCATCCGTCGCACAGCACCTCGTTTGTGGCCTGCTCATCATTGTAGTAACAGGTCATGACACCCGGACCTTTTACGGCAAGCTCACCGACTCCGCCGCGTGCAACCTGTTCCCTGTTCTCATCCACAATCTTCACCTGCCAGCCATAGCCTGCCTTGCCAATCGCCCCCACCTTATGAATATTTTCCACCCCCAGATGCACACAGCCTGGTCCTATCGACTCGCTCAGACCATAATTCGTGTCGTACTGGTGGTGCGGAAACACCTTTTTCCAACGCTGTATCAGGCTCTGTGGAACAGGCTGCGCACCGATATGCATCAGCCGCCACTGCGAAAGCTCGTAATCCGCAAGCCTGATATCCCCTCTGTCTATCGCGTCGAGAATATCCTGTGCCCACGGCACAAGGAGCCATACAATGGTGCACTTCTCCTTTGAGACAGCATCAAGGATAAACTCCGGTTTCGTTCCTTTCAGCAATACTGCCTTCCCGCCCTCCAGAAAACTGCCGAACCAGTGCATCTTTGCACCTGTATGATACAGCGGCGGAATGCATAAAAATACATCCTGCTTTGTCTGTCCATGGTGGTTCTGTTCCACCTTGCATGAGTGCATAAGGCTCTCATGATTATGTAAAATCGCTTTTGGAAAACCTGTCGTACCTGATGAAAAATAAATCGCGGCATCATCGGCATCTGTCAGTGCGATCATTGGTGTCTGGCTTGAACAGTTTGCTGTGAGGCTGTTGTAATCCTCTGCAAAGCTTGGACAATTGTCGCCCACGAAAAACAGCAGCCTGTTCTTGCTGATGCTCTCCGCAATCTCCTCCACGCGCCCGATAAATTCTGGTCCGAACACAAGCACATCAACCTCCGCAAGGTTCAGACAGTATTCAATTTCATCCGGCGCATAGCGGAAGTTTAACGGCACTGCCAGCGCACCTGTTTTCAAAATACCAAAATAAATCGGCAGCCATTCCAGACAATTCATCAACAGGACCGCCACCTTGTCCCCCTTTTTGACGCCTCTTTGAATCAGCATATTGGCAAAACGGTTTGCCTTCTCATTAAATACGCTCCATGTAATCTCCCTGCGGTAATGTGTTACCGGATTGGGCTCCATCAGCTCATATTCCTTCCATGTAACACGTCTTGTCTCCTTGATTTCCGGATTGATTTCCACAAGACAGATGTCATTTCCATATAATTTGCAGTTTCTCTCTAAAATGTCTGTAATCGGCATTGTTGTTACTCCTTTTATCACGAATATATTTATTAATTATGCCACTTTAACGCATCAAAGTAAACCTATTTTTACAAAAATACACAATATTCCAAGCAAAAAAACATCAAAACAATTGACGTATCATGATTTTTTCACTATCATTAGTATATTAGGGCTTACTTTAAATTTATCATTACTTTTTTTAGGAAGGAAAAACAAATGAGCGAAACAAAAATCATGCTGGGCAATGAGGCGATTGCCCGCGGGGCTTACGAAGCCGGCGTAAAAGTGTCAAGCGCATATCCCGGCACGCCAAGCACCGAAATCAGTGAAAATATCGTAAAATATCCTGAGATTTATGCCGAGTGGGCACCCAACGAAAAAGTTGCCATGGAGGTTGCCATCGGCGCATCCATCAGCGGCGTGCGCGCCATGGCATCCATGAAAATGGTAGGCGTCAATGTAGCAAGCGACCCACTCTATACCGTATCATACATCGGTGCAAACGGGGGACTCGTCCTTGCGGCAGCTGACGACCCCGGATTGTACTCCTCACAAAATGAACAGGATTCCCGCTGCGTGGCACGCGTAGCTCAGGTTCCTGTACTCGAACCGTCCGACTCACAGGAAGCAAAAGACTTCACAAAGCTTGCCTTTGAATACAGCGAAAAATATGACACACCTGTCATGATTCGTACAACTACAAGACTTGCTCATTCACAGGGTCCCGTGACCCTTGAAGAACGGCAGGAAATTCCTGATAAGCCATACGAGAGAAATGCCGCAAAGCATGTTATGATGCCGGCAAATGCAAAAGGGCGTCATATCCATGTAGAAAACCGTCTGAAGCAGATGGCGGAGGACGCCTGCCATTTTGAAATCAATAAGGCAGTTTACAAAGATACCTCCGTTGGCTTTATCACAAGCGGCATCCCCTATACATATGTCGCGGAGGCAATGCCGAATGCCAGTGTACTTAAACTTGGTCTCGTCCATCCCCTTCCGCGAAAACTGATTGAAGAATTTGCCTCAAAGGTTGACAAGCTTTATATTTTCGAGGAGCTTGAACCGTTGATTGAGGAGCAGGTAAAATCGTGGGGAATCGAATGTATCGGCAAGGAACTCTTTACATTGCAGGGCGAGTACAGCGCCAACATGATTCGTGAGCGCGTGCTCGGCATGAAGCTTGAAACAGCCGCACCTGCACAAGTTCCGGCCCGCCCTCCCATCCTCTGTCCCGGATGCCCGCACAGAAGCACCTTCTCCGTACTCAGGAAGCTTGGAATCCACGGCGCAGGCGATATCGGATGCTATACACTCGGGGCTGTCGCTCCGCTCAATGTCATCGATACGACCGTCTGCATGGGCGCATCTATCTCTACCTTACATGGCATGGAGAAAGCGAAGGGAAAAGAATATATCAAAAACTGGGTTGCGCTGATTGGAGATTCTACATTTTTACATACTGGCGTCAACTCCCTGATGAACATGGTTTATAACCAGTCAACCGGCACTGTGATGATTCTTGACAACTCCACCACAGGCATGACAGGGCACCAGGATCATGCAGCAACCGGAAAGATGCTCAATGGCAAGGAGACAAAGGCGATCAGTCTCTATCATCTGTGCAAGGCCATCGGTGTAGATCATGTATATGAGGTGGACGCCTTTGATGTCGATGAACTGGAAACGGTTGTAAAGCGCGAAGTTGCACGTGATGAAGTTTCTGTCATTATCGTGTGCGCCCCCTGTGCCCTCCTAAAATCACAGACTGCCAGGGAAAAATGTATCGCACTCCCTGAAAAATGCAAGAAATGCGGCATGTGCCTTGTCCCCGGATGTCCCGCTCTCACCAAAAACGATGACGGAACCATAAAAATTGATGACACCATGTGTAATGGCTGCGGCCTGTGTATGAAACGCTGCAAATTTGATGCTATCGAACGTGTAAAATAAAACAGGAAAGTCAAGGATTTTCTTGCGGCAGATTTGTGCAGTGGCACAAACTTGCAAAGATATGTCAACTATATGGAGGAATGTTATAAATGACTACGAAAAATATAATGATTGTCGGCGTAGGCGGTCAGGGTACACTGCTTACAAGCCGCATTCTCGGCGGTATTATCACAAAGTCAGGCTATGATGTAAAGCTTTCCGAGGTTCACGGAATGGCACAGCGCGGCGGAAGTGTTGTCACATTCGTGCGCTATGGAGACTGCGTGGCAGAACCGATTGTTGAGGAGGGGCAGGCGGACGTACTCATCGCATTTGAACGCCTGGAAGCGCTGCGATACGCCCATTTCCTGAAAAAAGACGGCGTCCTTATCGTCAATGACCAGCGGATTGACCCGATTACCGTCGTGACTGGAGCTGCACAGTACCCCGAAAACATTATCGAGAACCTGAAAAAGAATTACCAGGTAATTGATGTAGATGCCATGGACGAGGCAAAAAAACTTGGAAACGCCAAGGTATTTAATACTATTATTGTCGGAGTTGCCGCAAAGCGTATGGATTTTGACAAAAATAAGTGGCTGGAAGTCATCGAGTCTACCGTGCCGCCCAAAACGGTTGAAATTAACAAGGCAGCATTTGAAGCTGGCTATGCAATTTAATAAAAGCTTCTACAAGACTTTGCGCCATAGGACGCAAAACGTTTTTCACTATTGATATATGGAGGTTAATTATGCCAAAGAGAAATGACATCAACAAAGTCCTGATAATCGGCTCCGGTCCGATTATCATCGGACAGGCATGTGAATTCGACTATTCCGGAACACAGGCGTGCAAAGCGCTGCGTAAACTTGGATATGAGATTGTACTTGTCAATTCAAACCCTGCCACCATCATGACAGATCCGGAAATTGCAGACGTAACCTATATTGAACCATTGAACGTAAAGCGTCTGGAACAGATTATCGCAAAGGAAAGACCCGACGCACTCCTTCCCAATCTTGGCGGACAGTCTGGTTTAAATCTCTGCTCAGAGCTTGCCAAAGAGGGCATTCTTGACAAATATAATGTCCAGGTCATCGGCGTCCAGGTGGATGCGATTGAACGCGGTGAGGACCGCATTGAATTCAAGAAATCCATGGATGCAATCGGTGTTGAAATGGCAAGAAGCGAAGTCTCCTACAGTGTCGAGGAAGCGCTCGAAATTGCAGACAAACTCGGATATCCCGTTGTGCTGCGTCCCGCATACACCATGGGCGGCGCAGGCGGCGGTCTTGTCTACAATAAAGACGAACTGCGCACCGTCTGTGCACGCGGTCTTCAGGCGAGTCTTGTCGGACAGGTACTCGTCGAGGAGTCTATCCTTGGCTGGGAGGAGCTAGAGCTTGAAATCGTGCGTGACGCAGACGGAAACATGATTACGGTCTGCTTTATTGAAAATATTGACCCACTTGGAACACATACCGGTGACTCCTTCTGTTCTGCTCCCATGCTCACCATATCAGAAGATCTGCAAAAAAGACTTCAGGAACAGGCTTACCGCATCGTTGACTCGGTCAAGGTTATCGGCGGTACAAATGTCCAGTTTGCGCACGCCCCTGTGACAGACAGAATTGTCGTTATTGAAATCAATCCAAGAACTTCCCGTTCTTCCGCACTTGCCTCCAAGGCAACCGGATTCCCGATTGCACTTGTCTCCGCAATGCTTGCGGCAGGACTTACCTTAAAAGATATCGAGTGCGGAAAATATGGAACCCTTGACAAATATGTGCCTGACGGCGATTATGTAGTAATCAAGTTTGCCCGCTGGGCTTTTGAGAAATTCAAAGGTGTCGAAGACAAGCTTGGCACACAGATGCGCGCTGTGGGCGAAGTTATGAGTATAGGTAAAACATATAAGGAAGCTTTTCAGAAAGCAATCCGCAGCCTTGAGACTGGCAGATATGGTCTTGGTCATGCAAAGGATTATGATACCAAAACAAAGGAAGAATTACTTCTTATGCTGGCGCATCCTTCAAGCGACCGCCATTTTATTATGTATGAAGCGCTGCGAAAGGGTGCGACAGTCGATGAAATTTTTAACATCACAAAGGTAAAACACTATTTTATAAAACAAATGCAGGAATTGGTTGAGGAGGAGGAAGCGCTTGTAAAATCAAAGGGTATTCTTCCATCCGACAAGGCACTGATATCTGCAAAGAAAAACGGCTTTTCTGACAAATATCTGAGCCAGATCCTCGAAATTTCAGAGGAAACCATCCGGAACAGACGAATCGAACTTGGTGTTGTAGAAGCCTGGGAGGGCGTTCATGTAAGCGGCACTCCCGACAGCGCATACTACTACTCCACATACAATGCCAAGGACAAAAATCCGGTCAATACAGACAAGAAGAAGATTATGATTCTCGGCGGTGGTCCAAACAGAATTGGTCAGGGCATCGAATTTGACTACTGCTGCGTCCATGCCTCTCTTGCATTAAAGGAGCTTGGATTTGAGACGATTATTGTAAACTGTAATCCTGAGACCGTATCGACCGATTATGATACCTCCGACAAGCTTTATTTTGAACCACTCACGCTGGAGGATGTCCTGAGCATCTACAACAAAGAAAAACCACTCGGCGTTATCGCACAGTTTGGCGGTCAGACTCCTCTTAACCTGGCATCAGAGCTTGAGAAAAACGGCGTTAAAATTCTCGGAACCCCGCCTTCCGTCATTGACCTTGCAGAGGACCGCGATTTATTCCGCTCCATGATGGACAAGCTTGACATTCCCATGCCGGAAGCCGGTATGGCTGCAACGGTTGCGGAGGCGCTTGCCATTGCAGCCAAAATCGGTTATCCTGTCATGGTGCGTCCATCCTATGTCCTCGGCGGACGCGGCATGGAAGTTGTCTATGATGACGATAGCATGACCAGCTACATGAATGCTGCCGTCGGCGTAACTCCTGACAAACCGATATTGATTGACCGTTTCCTGAACCATGCACTTGAATGCGAGGCAGACGCCATCAGTGACGGCACGCATGCCTTTGTTCCCGCTGTTATGGAACATATTGAGCTTGCAGGCGTCCACTCCGGCGATTCGGCATGTATCATTCCCTCCGTACATATCACGGAAGAAAATGTGGCAACAATCAAGGAATACACGAAAAAGATTGCCGAAGAGATGCATGTCAAAGGATTGATGAATATGCAGTACGCCATCGAAAAAGGAAAAGTCTATGTGCTTGAGGCCAACCCGCGCGCTTCCCGTACCGTACCGCTCGTTTCCAAGGTATGCAACATCCGCATGGTTCCGCTTGCTACAGACATCATTACATCGGAAATTACTTCACGACCTTCCCCCGTACCCGCATTGAAAGAGAAGGACATCCCGTATTATGGTGTAAAGGAAGCCGTGTTTCCGTTTAATATGTTCCCAGAGGTAGACCCTATACTTGGACCAGAAATGCGTTCAACTGGGGAGGTTCTCGGACTGTCTCCTTATTATGGAGAAGCCTTCTACAAAGCGCAGGAGGCAACCCAGACACAGCTGCCCCTCAGCGGAACTGTCCTGATTTCGGTCAACGGGAAGGATAAGCCTGAAGTTGTCGAAATTGCCCAGCTGTTCCATGAGGCAGGATTTGAGATTCTTGCAACAGGCGGTACCTACCAAATCATTTCAGAGGCAGGCATAGAGGCGGAGCCTGTCAAGAAGCTCCACGAAGGCCGTCCAAATATCCTCGACCTCATCACAAATGGCAAAATTGACCTGATTGTAAATTCCCCTGTGGGAAAAGAAAGTGTCCATGACGACAGTTATCTCCGCAAGGCTGCTATCAAGGGCAGAATTCCATACATGACAACCATCGCCGGGGCACGTGCTACCGCAAAGGGCATCCTGTATGTCCAGAAAAACGGAAATGCCCAGGTAAAATCATTACAGCAGCTCCACAGCGAAATTAAGGATAAAGAATAAAATGATAAAAAAACAGCCCTCAATCACCATTTGCATGATTGGGGGCTGATACAATGTCATCTACTGCCGTTTATCCAGTCCGTATTGTGTCTCAAACGCTTCCACCGATATCGGCTTGTCAAAATAAAAACCCTGAAAAATGTCGCAGCCTGCCTCTGTGAGAAATGCAACATGTTCTTCGTTCCTGACACCTTCTGTTATGACTTCCATGCCAAGCTCTTTCGCCATGGCAATCATCGACTTGATAATAATTCTTGTCCGTTCTGTTGTTATCGTCTCCTCCAGAAATGCCATGTCAATTTTCAGAATATCCACCTCAATATTCTTTAACATATTGAGGGATGAGTAGCCGCTTCCAAAGTCATCAATCTCAATGTGAAACCCATACGCTCTAAGCTTTTTGATAACCGCAAGATGTATCTGCATATCACCGATAAACACGGTTTCCGTAATCTCAATATTGAACATTCCTGGATCTATATCATACTTTTCCACCAGTCCGGTAAAAGCCTTGTACAAATCAACATAGTAAAAATCTTTCGTTGATACGTTTACAGAAATGCAGACATTATTGATTCCACGCTTTTTCCAGTCACCGAGCTTTGCCGCAGCCTGCTCCCACATACAGCGGTCAAGTTTATAGATATACCCCCTTTTTTCAATGATTTCTATAAAATCTGCCGGCATCAATATTCCCTTTGAAGGATGATGCCATCTGACAATCGCCTCCGCGCCCGACAGCTCCCCTGTGCTTTTAATCTGAGGCTGTAAATACATCCGAAACTGGTCTGTTTCCAGTGCATGGTCAAACTCGCTAAGGACATTCTTCTCCTGCACCAGCTTTCCCAGCATCTTCTCATCATAATAAGCAACCACCTGGCTATAATCACCCTGCAAGGAATCAATCGCCATATTTGCCTTGTCACACATCACCTGCGCACTCTCCTTGGGATCCGCAACCTCATATGCTCCGATTGACAGATGCAGCTTGTAATTCGTATCGTTGATCAGGTATTGTAATTTTGATGTGTTTTGTGCTGCCAGCTGGGGATTAAAATTTTCTTTTGGGATAAGCATCGCAAATTTATCTCCCCCAATCCGCCCATAAACGCATTCATCGTACTTTGCGAGCATAAGCAGCTTTGCCTGATCCGCAAGAACCCTGTCGCCCATCTCCTTGCCAAAAAGGTCATTGGTCAGCTTAAAGTTCTTTATATTCGTACAGACCATATATCTTTTTCTCTGAGGATTTTTCCGTATTGTCTCCTCAGCTTTCTTAAAAAAACTCTCCCTGTTGTATACACCCGTCAGGCTGTCATGACTTGCTATATACTGTTCTTTCTTAATTCGTCTTACCTCGGCAATCAGTGCCGCAGACAAAAGCATCAGGACAATCAGGGGAAACACAATGCATTCAGTATCCAATCTCTTTGCTCCTATCCTGTTTTTTTCCGTTTATGTAACCGAAATGATTAAAGTCCACGTTCCAAATGATAGTTTCAGTTTAACATATTACCATGTTATGCCGCAATCATTTTATCCTGACATTCCACTTTATGTTACAATTCACACCAACGCCAGTTTTCATCAGCTTATATGTTATTGCGGTGTGAATTATAACAGATTTTGCACAC
>JAIECJ010000220.1 GCA_029068555.1 Lachnospiraceae bacterium | reverse complement strand
GCAAAATCTGTTATAATTCACACCTCAATAACTTATAAGCTGATGAAAACTGGCGTTGGTGTGAATTGTAACCTTTTGCCGCCGCACGCCGGAAAATCTTTTGTACTAACTATGGAAAATTTGTCGCATGGGGTGTATCATGTATATTATATAGTTAGATTATCAGAACAACGAAAGGAACTTTTTATTTATGTACCAGATAAATTTCAACCACCCAGTTCACGTACACTTTATCGGAATCGGCGGAATCAGCATGTCCGGACTCGCCGAAATCCTGATTGACGCAGGATTTCCGGTGAGCGGATCGGATGCCAGGAAGTCCCCTCTCACACAGCATCTCGCCTCCATGGGAGCCCAAATCAATTATCCACAGATGGCAAGCAGCATAAACGATTCCATTGACCTTGTCGTATACACTGCTGCAATTGCCGCAGATAACCCCGAATTTGCTGCCGCCATAGAAAAAAATATCCCTGTCATGACGCGGGCCGATCTGCTTGGACAGATTATGAAAAACTACAAAACCCCAATTGCAGTCAGCGGCACCCACGGAAAGACGACAACAACCTCCATGGTGTCAGAGGTACTTCTCGCGGCAGACACAGACCCCACTCTTTCCATCGGGGGAATCCTGAAATCCATCGGGGGAAACATCCGTGTCGGAAAATCTGACTACTTTGTGACAGAAGCCTGCGAGTACACGAACTCATTCCTGCGTTTTTTTCCGCATATCAGCATTATACTTAATATAGAAGAAGACCATATGGACTTTTTTAAGGATATTGACGATATCATGCGATCTTTTCGAAAGTTTGCCGACATCCTTCCCGCGGATGGATATCTTATTGTCAACAAGGGAATCGACCGCCTTGGGGAGCTTGTAGACGGGCTCAAATGCAATATTATCACCTTTGGTTCAGACACCAGCGCCGACTACAGTTACACAGACGCGGCTTATGACGCCCTCGGACGCGGTTCCTACACCCTGCTGAAAAAAGGAAAAAGCTGCGGCACCGTGAAGCTTGGCGTTGTCGGCGAACACAATATCCTAAACTCGCTCTCTGTCATTGCACTGATGGATATTCTCGGAATCAACTCCGCCACAGTGCTTGACGCCCTTTCTTCATTTCAAGGAACCGACAGGCGCTTTGAACATAAGGGGGAAATTGGCGGAATCAGGGTACTTGACGACTATGCACATCATCCCACAGAGATAACTGCAACGCTGAAGGCAGCCGCCAACTATCCGCACAAGACATTGTGGTGTGTTTTTCAGCCGCATACATACACACGTACAAAAGCATTTTTACAGGATTTTGCAAAGGCGCTCACGCTTGCCGACAAAGTTGTATTAACAGATATTTACGCGGCCCGCGAAAAAAATACGCTCGGCATCAGCTCAATGGATCTTCTGCGGGAGCTGGAAAAACTCGGAACAGAATGCTATTATTTCCAGCATTTTGATGAAATTGAAAATTTTTTATTAAAAAATTGTATCAACGGTGATTTGTTGATAACTATGGGCGCCGGGGATGTTGTAAAAATCGGTGAAAGTCTGCTCGGAATTTAATTATCCACATTATCCACATTTTTTGAAGCCTTGAACGGCCAAAAAGAGTGTGGATATTTTTTATTTTCATCCACAATATTATAATAAAAATCCACATGTTATATTTGTGCTTTGACAAGGATCTGCGAAATCCCCCTTTGTGCTATCCACATTATCCACATCATCCACATTGAGAAAAAATCCAATATTCACAAGGTATTGAAGGGCGTCGGGACTTGCTTTTTCGGACAGTTATGCTACAATACACTTACCTTACAGATGCCGGTGTCTCCCACGCCGGATTCAGACTTAAGGAATTTAGACCAGGACGGGTGAATTAATTATGAATCGTGTCAATATTTACCGGGCTGCCACTAACGGGCAGACAACCATCTCTAATTTATTCATTGATGAATATATGTCAGATGCAAATGACGCCCAGCTTAAAATATATCTTTTTCTGATCCGCATGATGAACGCAAATCTCCCAACTAGCGTTACTGACATTGCGGACAAGTTTAACTATACGGAAAAAGACGTTCTCAGATCGCTGATGTACTGGGAATCCCGGCAGCTTCTGGCACTGGATTTTGATGCGGCTCACAACCTGTCAGGTATCAGGGTGCTGTCCTTAGAAAACGTGTACGAGGCGCCCAGAACAGCTCCCCGTATCACGCCAGTCTTATCTTTTATAAGACCGGCATCCCTGCAGACGGGCATGACTGCCAAAACAGAAACGACCCAGATTGCTGCGAATCGTACTAGCGCAGCCGCAGGCAGTCAGCCCAAAACTGAAAAAATCAACAGACCGGAATACTCACTTGACGAGTTGAAACGTTTTAAGAATAATGAAGATATTGAACAGTTATTGATGGTCACAGAACAGTATATTGGCCGGCCATTGACGCGCAGTGATATGGAGACGGTTCTGTTTCTCTACGACAGGCTTGGTTTTTCTGCTGATCTGATTGACTATCTGGTACAGCACTGTGTTGAACGCGGGAAAAAGGATTTCCGTTATATGGAAAAAGTGGCTCTGGCGTGGCATGAGCAAGGTATTCTTTCGCCAGGCGACGCACAAAACGCGTCCCGCAAGTATGACAAAATAGTGTATACCATCATGAAATCACTGGGAAAAAATGCAAATCCTGCTCCAAAAGAGCTTGAATACATAAATAAATGGACAAAAGAATACGGTTTTTTGCTCGATGTAATTCAGGAAGCCTGCGACAAGACCGTGATGACAACCGACAGCCACCGTTTTGCATATGCTGACGGAATACTCACAAAATGGTATCAGGCAGGCGTACATCACAAAGCCGACATTCCAGTAGCGGACGCTTCTTACAAGCGCTCCTCACAAAACAGCAAACAGCGTAAAAGTGACAACATTGTCACAAATAACAAGTTTAACCATTTTACGCAGAATGCATATGACTTTGATGAACTGGAACAAAATATACTGAGTAATTAACAAGAGACAAAGAGGAGACCGCAATGCCACTTACAAATAGTCAATATGATGCAGTCATGCGCGTCTATGAGGAAAAACAGCGCACTGCAAGATACAGGCTTGAGAAAAACACCGAAATTGTGTACGAGAAAATACCCGCCTATCGGGAGCTTGACAAGCAGTCTGCCTCTATCTCCATCGCACAGGGGCGAAAACTTCTCGAAGGAGACAAAAATGCGTTACCCGAATTAAAACAGCAGCTAAAGGAGCTCTCCGAAAAGAAAACTTCTCTGCTGCGCGAGCATGGTTTTCCGGCAGACTACCTGACTCCGGCATTCGAGTGTAATATGTGTCATGACACTGGATATATCGGCAATAAAAAGTGCAACTGCTTCCGTACCGCGGAAATAAATCTCATTTATGAACAGTCCCATATTAAAAATCTTCTCAAAACGGAGAACTTCTCTTCCTTATCTTATGATTATTATGAGGGAGAAGACCTCGAAAAATTTACAAAAGCTGTACAAATATGCCAAAATTTTGTCAAAAGCTTTTATTTGGACTACCGAAATTTGTTTTTTTATGGTACAGTAGGTACGGGAAAATCTTTTTTATCGTGTTGTATTGCAAAAGAACTGATTGATAAAGGAAATCTTGTCATTTACTTTAGTGCTTTCCAGCTTTTTGACACGCTATCCAAAAGCACTTTTGACAAAGACAGTAAAGAAGCAGCGTCCGGAATCTCCAATGATATTTACGACTGTGACCTGCTTATTATAGATGATTTAGGAACTGAGCTTACCAATTCCTTTGTTTCCTCCCAGCTTTTTTCATGCCTCAACAACAGGCATCTAAGAAAAAAATCGACGATTATTACAACGAATCTGTCCCTGGGAGAATTGCGGGATCGCTATTCTGACCGAATATTTTCCCGTATCACAAGCAATTATGATGTATGTAAGTTGACTGGACGGGACATACGCATGCAGAAAAAAACGGCATCTACAGCCAAATAAGAAACCGAAAAGATTGCGCCTCTTGCGCATCATAATACAGAAAGCGAGGATTTTTTCAATGCCAGTTCGTGAGGAGAAAAGAAATCTTAATTCAATACCTGTAGGGTCATTGGGCATTATCCCCTTGCGGGGATGCCAGGAACTCGGTGATAAAGTTGACAAATATCTTGTCCGATGGCGGGGCGAGCGTGAAAGCGAGCATAAGGGTTCCCTCGCATTTGCGGGATATCAGCGGGATTCCTATATTATTCAGACAAAAGTTCCCCGTTTTGGTACCGGTGAAGCAAAAGGTATGATCATGGAATCTGTGCGCGGCGACGACCTTTATCTGCTGGTTGATGTCACAAATTACAGCCTGACATATCCTCTGTGTGGTCAGGAGAACCATATGTCACCGGATGACCACTATCAGGACTTAAAGAGAATTATTGCCGCTGTCGGGGGAAAGTCAAGACGGATTACAGTTATTATGCCATTTTTGTATGAGAGCCGTCAACATAAGAGAAATTCCCGCGAATCCCTTGACTGCGCACTTGCACTTCAGGAAATGGTGAGTATGGGTGTTGACAATATTATCACCTTTGATGCCCATGATCCTCGTGTACAGAATGCGATTCCGCTCAATGGTTTCGAGACAGTCTCTCCTACTTACCAGTTTATCAAAGGACTACTGAGCAACGTATCCGACCTGACCATCGACTCCGACCATATGATGATTATCAGTCCCGACGAGGGTGGAATGGGACGTGCAATCTATACAGCAAATGTTATGGGTCTTGATATGGGTATGTTTTACAAGAGGCGTGACTATACAAAGATTGTTAATGGGCGCAACCCTATTGTGGCTCATGAATTCCTTGGCAGCAGTGTCGAAGGAAAGGATGTTATTATCATTGATGACATGATTTCATCAGGCGAGAGCGTCCTTGAGGTTGCTGCAGACTTGAAGAAAAGAAAGGCGAACCGCATATTTGCCGCTGCGACCTTTGGTCTCTTTACAAATGGTCTTGAGCGTTTTGATGAGGCGTATGAAAAGGGTCTTATCACCAGGGTTCTCACTACAAATCTGATTTACCAGCGCCCTGATTTGCTTGAAAAAGAATGGTACATCAGCTGTGACATGAGCAAGTATATTGCTTATATCATTGATACATTAAACCATGATTCTTCCATCAGCGATTTGCTGAATCCAAATGACAGGATCCACAGCTTTATCAACAGGTACAAGAATGGAGAACTTTAATAAAAAATCCCCCGCATACGCTGCAGGGGATTTTTTGAACCTGATTTATTTAATCTTCATATCCGTTCGGATTGTTTGACTGCCATCTCCAGCTGTCTGCACACATATCTTTAATGTCATATTGTGCCGTCCAGCCAAGTTCTTTCTTCGCTTTTGCGGCATCGGCATAACAGGTTGCAATATCGCCGGCACGCCTTGGCTTAATCTCATATGGAATCTTCACACCCGTTGCTTCCTCAAAATTCTTCACAATATCAAGAACGCTGTACCCTGTCCCTGTTCCAAGATTGTAGATGCAGAGTCCTGCCTTCTCCTCAATCTTTTTCAGCGCTTTCACATGACCGACAGCAAGGTCAACTACGTGGATATAATCCCTGACTCCTGTTCCGTCATGTGTGTCATAATCATTACCAAATACACCGAGCTTCTCAAGCTTTCCGACGGCTACCTGTGTGATGTATGGCATCAGATTGTTCGGAATTCCGTTGGGATTTTCTCCCATTGTTCCGCTCTTATGTGCACCAATCGGGTTGAAATAGCGAAGAAGAATGACATTCCATTCCGGATCTGCCTTCTGCATATCTGTCAGAATCTGTTCAAGCATGGATTTTGTCCAGCCATACGGGTTCGTACACTGTCCTTTCGGGCACTCCTCTGTGATGGGAATAAATGCCGGATCTCCATATACTGTAGCTGATGAAGAGAAAATGATATTTTTACAATTATGTTTTCTCATGACATCCACAAGCGTAAGCGTACCTGCTATATTGTTATTGTAATATTCCCATGGCTTCTGAACAGACTCACCAACTGCTTTTAGCCCTGCAAAATGAATACATGAGTCAATGTTTTCCTTCGTAAAAATTCTCTCCAGTGCCTCCCTGTCAAGGATATCTTCCTTGTAGAAAGTCACAGGCTTGCCTGTAATTTTCTCCACACGCTGTAATGCCTTTACACTTGCATTGGACAAATTATCCACTACCACAACATCGTATCCCGCATTCTGAAGCTCTACTACTGTATGACTGCCGATAAAACCAGCTCCGCCTGTAACTAAAATTGCCATAATGTGTACCTCCGTTTTTATATTCTTCATTCCGCCTGGAACAGTTTTATTTTGTGCATTGCTGCTATCTTTTATGATATCTCTTTTGCAGGGATAAAACAATAGCAGAATTATTAATTTTTGACCTATAAACAACCATATTATTACTGCTGACTTCATTTCAGCAATAAGTAAACATCCCTGCAGAACCTGCTTCACAAATAATTTTTTTCACAAATTTATTCCAATAAAAATGTCGAAATATACAAAAGTTTTTTCAATTTATACATTTTTCAATATTTACAACGCATTTCTTGTTTGAATTTTTGTGGATATTGTGCATAAATATGTGGATATTAGCGGGTGCTTTGTCTGTTCAAAAAAGTTATCCACATATTACAATCTATGTTTACCCTCTTTACTTGACAAAAAATCCTGCAAGCTTCATCTCCTCGTCAAATGTTATGGTGTAGGTTACACTCGTATTGGCATACGATACACTGACCTGAACCATTGCATATCGCTCACCATTCTGCTTTGCCTCCGATGCATACATGTTGCCAAAAGCCAGAAGTTCCCCAAATTCCTCTTTCATCTGGGACTTTGTATACTGCAGCGTCGCCGCGTTCAGCACCTGCTTCATGTCCTCATTCATATATGCTGTAACCGCCTGAAAATCATTGCTGCTGTAAAGCCGTATAATCTCCTCCGCCTGTGCCTTAACCTGTTCCTCACTGAACACGGTACTTTCGCTGATATCGCTCCACTTCGGCAGTTTCCAATATATCGCTGCTATTAATACCGCAATGACCAGCAGGACAATCCCCCATATCTTCAATGTCCGTTCACGCTTTGCCGCCCTTCGCTCCGCCTTGTCGAAATTGTCATTGTACCGGTTCGCGTAATCCCATGGTATACCCATGCGCCCTAGCACGTCCTCCAGATTCTCCCCCTTGGAAACCGTACTGTTAATCTCTGACAGAAGCTGTCTCTTAATCTCCTTTTTCCTTGATGCACGGCATTTTAGCAGTTTTCCTACTTCCTTTACATATCGTTCTGCTGTCATCTGTGTTTCCTCCCAAATATATTGCTTCATTCGAATTTCTTGTCTGTGGTCTTTTTTATTATACTGCCAAACTCCCTAATTTGCAAATCTGTATATCCACCGAAGGAAGATTGTGGGCTGCATGGTTCGTGCTGGAGCGTGTTTGAAAAATGCTAAGTCCTGTCCAAACAGTAACCTTATTTATCGTATCACACCGCACCCAATTTTCTCACCGGCGTTCCCTGACGGCTGAGACTTGAAATCATCTGGCATTTTGTGGATGATAATGCTTCTCCCCATAATCTCTGGTATTTTAAAGCGTTTGTCATAAAATGCAAGCCATGCGTATCCCTGATTGCCCATGAGCGGAATCATGTCTCCTGCATGGTCAGGATGTGGTGCATTCGTGGGATTGTAGTGATCCCCTGTCTTGTCAAAGGGCATTGTGCAGTCGCCTTTTTCGTGGATATGCATCGCATAAAAGTCTGAAGAAAACTGTGTCGCAATGTTGGGAAGTCCGAAAATTTCCGCCTCGACCAGTACACCGGCATACGGCGTCGCATAAAATTTGACAATACCGCTCAACTGTGGATTCTGTGCATTTCCCCGAATCCATGCCAGCGCGTCGGGCTTTCCGTTTCGAAGTGTGTCCGTAAATATCATTCCCGGGGTAATATCTGCCATAGTGATAGAACCTCTGAACTATTTTTCTTTATCATATGTGTTCAGCGTGGCGATTGTTCGCATTCTTTAGCAATCTTATACAAAATTCACGGTATCATTTTATATGAAATTTCTGTTGTTTTCCTATATGATATATGGTAGAATTTAAAACCTACCGAAAAAACCTACTTGGAAAGATACTTAAACACGCTGTGTCAACAGTATAACTATCAGGAGGAAGCAAAATGATTACGATGGAACATGTATGCAAATCGTACAGGATTGCAAAACGAAACGCAGGCTTTGTTGAAGCCTGCAAGGCACTTTTTCACCGGGAGTATGAAGTCATTCATGCACTCAGCGATGTCAGCTTCACGATTCACGACGGCGAGATGGTGGGCTACATCGGTCCCAATGGAGCTGGGAAAAGCTCCACCATTAAAATACTAAGCGGAATATTAACACCAGACAGCGGAACAGTTCTTGTAGACGGACATGTGCCCTACAAGAACAGAATTAACCATGTGCGGGAGATTGGCGTCGTCTTTGGCCAGCGCTCACAGCTGTGGTGGGATGTTCCTGTCATTGACTCCTTTGAATTGTTAAAGGATATCTATTCTATTTCCGATGCCTGTTATCGGCAGAGTCTGGAAGAACTCACTGAATTACTGAATTTATCCGAACTGCTTCGCTCTCCGGCAAGGCAGCTCTCGCTCGGACAACGGATGCGCTGCGAGATTGCCGCGTCCTTACTGCACCGTCCGCGCATCTTATTTCTGGACGAGCCGACGATCGGTCTGGACGCTGTGTCAAAGCTTGCCGTCCGCGATTTTATCCTCAGACAGAACCAGACGCACAAGACAACCGTGATACTGACAACACACGATATGCAGGATATCGAGTCGCTGACAAGCAGAATCCTGCTGATTGGCAAAGGTCAGATTCTGATGGACGGTTCTCTCGATGACATCAAGTCCGGAAACGAGAGCATTGACGCGACGATTGCGGAGCTTTACCGCACCTACGACATATAAAGGAGGGCTATCGTCATATGAAAAAATATGTCTCCTTCTTTCAGCTGCGCTTCGCGATGGGGATACAGTACCGGACTGCTGCTCTCGCAGGGATTGTCACCCAGTTTGCATGGGGCGGTATGCTGATCATGATATTTCGCGCTTTTTATCAGACAGACGCCGCATCTTTTCCGATGAGCCTCTCCGCAACAGCGTCCTATATCTGGTTACAGCAGGCATTTCTCGCCTTTTTTTCTGTGTGGATGATGGATAATGAAATTTTTGATTCTATAGTAAACGGAAACATTGCCTATGAATTGTGCAGACCTGTCAACATTTATAACATGTGGTTTGCGAAGAGTATGGCGACACGGTCAGCATCGGCTATACTCCGGTGTTTCCCGGTTCTGGCTGTCGCCGCATTTATCCCGCATCCATATGGAATTGACGCGCCTGCAAGCCCGCTGCACTTTTTTCTTTTTGTGCTGTCTCTGATAATGGGGCTTGCTGTCACGGTAGCATTCACCTTGCTGATTTATGTACTGGCGTTTTTCACCATCTCTCCACAGGGTCTGCGTATGGTGTTTATTTCCTGTGTAGAGTTCTTTTCTGGAGCGGTGATACCGCTGCCGTTTTTCCCGGATAAAATCCGGTCGTTTATGGAGCTGCTGCCGTTTGCATCCATGCAGAATGTCGCACTGCGGGTTTACAGTGCCAGCATGAGCGCAGAGGAAATGAAACAGGCAATTCTGCTGCAGGTGTTCTGGCTTGCTGCCATCGCAGCAGCCGGAAAACTGCTTTGCAGATTTGCAGAAAAAAGAATCGTTGTGCAAGGAGGTTAATGCTCATGAAAACAATCAAACTCTATATGCACTATGTCTCAATCAATGTCCGGTGCATGATGCAGTACAAAACTTCTTTTCTCCTCACGACGATTGGACAGTTTCTGATATCGTTCAACGTATTTCTTGGGATCTTATTTATGTTTGAGCGGTTCTCAAATGTTGAGGGATTTACGTACAGCGAAGTACTGCTGTGTTATGCCGTGATTCTGCTGGAATTTTCACTGGCAGAAATGATTGCAAGAGGATTCGACACATTTTCGGGTATGGTCAAAAACGGCGAATTTGACCGGATTCTGGTGCGTCCGCAGAATGAAATCATACAAGTCCTCGGAACCAAGTTCGAGCTGACGCGAATCGGGCGGACGTTGCAGGCTGTCGTCATGTTTGTCTACGGCATTCTGAAAAGTGATGTTGTATGGACTGCCTCCAAAATATGTACGGTTCTTTTTATGCTGATCGGCGGCACTGCCGTTTTTATGGCGCTGTTTTTTATCTATGCGGCACTGTGCTTTTTTACGCTGGACGGACTTGAGTTCATGAATGTATTTACAGACGGAGCAAGAGAGTTTGGAAAATATCCGATTGGCATTTACGGGAAAAAGATGCTGCTGTTCACGACATTTATCATTCCATATGCACTGGTACAGTATTACCCGCTCCTGTATATTCTTGACAAGCGGACTGCCATGGTTTATATGTTTTTGCCGCTGGCAGCCTGCTGGTTTTTCATCCCGGCGGTGCTGCTGTGGCGTTTTGGGGTTCGGTGTTATCAGTCGAGCGGATCCTAAGAATTTTATTATCATTGGTACTGCCCCTCCTTTTTATATACAATTCTGTATATTATACAAATTTTATGTAATCGGAGGGGCACAATCTCTTCATAATTACAACGCGCAAAAACTTAAATTGTCATTTCTGCATCATCCCTGCAAGGATGTCCACACATGCATCCAGCCCAAGGGTGCTGGTATTCAGGCACAGGTCAAACTTGGACATATCGCCCCATTTCCAGCCGGTGTGCGTATTGTAAAAATTGCTCCTTCTCTTGTCTGATTTGCGCAGGAAATCTTCTGCCTCCGCAGACGCGATGTTTTCAGTCTGAATCGCACGCTTAATACGGTAATCCTTGTCTGCATGAATAAATACCTTTAGGCAGTCCTCCCTGTCAAATAAGATGAAAGAAGCGCACCTTCCGACTATCACACAGTCATGTTTCTCAACATTTTCCTCAATAATTTTTTTCTCTTCCAGAAAAAGCTTTTCGGACATCGGCAGATTGGTACTGTCCTTTTTGCTGCCGCCGATGGCTGTCTTTGATAGGTTAAATATAATGCTGCCCGGCGCTGTCTCCTCCAAATCTCCGATGTAGATTGGAGGAATATCAAGCCTTTTTGCCGCCTCCACCAGAATATTCCTGTCATACAGCTCTATGCCTAATTTTTTGGCTACCCGTCTGCCAATCTCGTTTCCGCCGCTTGCAAATTCACGTTCCATGGTGATGATTTTATACATACTATCAGCTCCCTTCTCATTTATTATTTTCATTTTATCACATATTCCGAAAATATGCTATCAATATTGCAATAATTAGATAAAATGCACAAAAAAGTTCCGCACCCTTGAAATTTCAAGTGCTGCGGAACCTACTTTCACACAAATCGCAGAATATAACATATATATACGCTCACGCCATCGCGTCTACAGCGCCTCCCTCAACTACTTCTATCGCATCAGGCGCAGCTTCTACCGGAATATCAATTCCCCCCAGCTCCAATGAGACACTCCCACTGCCTCCGCCATTGCTGTTTTCCAAACCAAAACTGCTGCCACTGCTATTACTCTGTCTCTCCTTCTCAAGCTTGTCAAACATAAATTTCAGGTACTTCATGTCAGCTTCCATAATTTCCCTTAACTCATCCGCACGATGCTTCTTCTTCATAAGCTCCAAATCCTCCGGATCCATGCTGATTTCCCCATCAATCCCCATCTCTTCCGAAAGTTCGTCCACATTGTCGAGCTGCTCAAGCTCCTTCATCGCCTCACGCATCATTCGCTCGTACTGCTCCATAAGTCTCTGCATTCTCTGCATGTCGAGCTTCGCTTTCTCCTGTTCGTCTTCCTCCGCATGAATCTGCTTACTGGTCGCCTCATCTGTCTTCTCCTCAAGATCAGCTTCACAAAAACCACCTTTTTTCTCTGCTCTCTCTTCCTCTTCGAGGTGCTTCATGCGTTTCTTTGCCACCCTTGCAATCGCCTGTGCATGCATCAAGGCAGCAAAAACTTCATCATCATCATACACACCACCCTTATACATCAGACGCAGTGATGCCACTTTCTGCTTCGCACTTAGCAGCACCTGATGCGCATTGCCAGATTTTTTTGTTTTCAACAGTCTTGTCGATATCTCCTTAAAACTATACGGGAGACTTTTTTTCTTTACTTTCTGTGACTGGTTCTTTCTAATAGAGACAGAACCAACCACCTTCCCACTTACATCTCTGATTTCCAGTCTCTTTGAATTTGATTTACTGATTGCCAAACTACTTGTTCCTATCATATTCATGCCATCATCCTCCGTGATTCAGACAGATATTGTAACAGTCCATCCTTGCTTTATTATATTTTATATCGAACAAAAATTGTAATTTGTTAACAAGAAGCCGTACTTTTGACTTTAAACCTTAACATATAAGACAAAAATCCCCAGAACACACCGTCCTGGGGATTCCATTTTAATAATCAGCACACGCCCTGCGCAAGCATTGCATTGACAACTTTCTCAAATCCTGCAATATTCGCTCCAGCAACATAGTTGCCTTCCATGCCGTATCTCTTCGCTGCATCATCAATATTGTGATAAATATTAACCATAATGTTCTGTAACTTCGCATCCACTTCCTCAAAGCTCCAGCTCAGTCTCTCGCTGTTCTGTGACATCTCCAGTGCAGAAGTTGCCACACCGCCTGCGTTTGCAGCCTTGCCGCCGACAAACCATACGCCGTTCTGCTGTAAATACTCTGTCGCGTCGATTGTTGTAGGCATGTTGGCTCCCTCGCAGACACACTTGCATCCATTTGCCACAAGCTGCTTTGCATCATCAATCAAAAGCTCATTCTGAGTCGCACACGGAAGCGCGATATCACACTTAATCTGCCATACACCGCGTCCTTCATGGTATTCAGCGCTTGGCCTTGCTGCTGCATACTCTGTCAGCCTTGCCCTCTTCACTTCTTTTACTTCCTTGAGAAGTGCGACATCAATTCCTTCCGGATCATAAATCCAACCTGTAGAATCAGAGCATGTAACGACCTTTGCGCCCATCTGCTGTGCTTTCTGTGTCGCATAGATAGCAACATTACCAGCGCCAGATACAACAACGGTCTTACCCTCCATGGACTCACCGTGGCACTTCATCAACTCCTGGGTGAGATAGAGCAGACCATAGCCTGTAGCCTCTGTACGTGCAAGGGAACCGCCGTATGTAAGCCCCTTACCTGTGAGGACACCCTCAAATGTGCCTTTCATTCTCTTGTACTGTCCAAACATGAAGCCAATCTCTCTTGCACCTGTTCCGATATCACCGGCAGGAACGTCCACATCAGCGCCAATATACTTGGAAAGCTCTGTCATAAAGCTCTGGCAGAATGCCATAATCTCCCTGTCCGACTTGCCCTTCGGGTCAAAGTCAGAACCACCCTTGCCGCCGCCGATCGGAAGGCTTGTGAGTGAGTTCTTGAAAATCTGCTCAAATCCTAAGAACTTAATGATACCCAGATTTACAGAAGGATGCAGACGCAGACCTCCCTTGTAAGGTCCAATGGCATTGTTGAACTGTACCCTGAAACCTCTGTTTACCTGCACCTGTCCGTTGTCATCCACCCATGGCACGCGGAACATGAACTGGCGGTCAGGCTCAGTGATTCGCTCCAAAATAGCATTCTTCTTATAAAGCTCCTCATTCGCCTCTACGACAGGTCTCAGTGAATTCAGAACCTCTGTTACAGCCTGGATAAATTCAGGCTCGCTTGCATTCTTTTTCTTTACAAGCTCTAACACTTCATCTACATATGACATTTTTAAATCCTCCTTGGTTTATAAAAACTTTTTATAAAAATTTGTCCGTTTCAACACTGTAATGCGCTAAACTCAACGAATACATTATAATTTAATTTTTTTTCCAACACAACAAAAATATGCCATAACAGCGAATTTTGTGCAATTTACTAAAATTCGTTGTTATAATTCACAGTTTTCAGTCTTATTTCACGCATATAAATGCGTTATAGTGCATGTTTGAAAAATGCTCTAGAGCGTGTTCGAAAAATGCTCTAGAGCGTGTTCGAAAAATGCTCTAGAGCGTGTTCGAAAAATGCTCTAGAGCGTGTTTGAAAAATGCTTTCTGCCAGATGTGCGTCACAATTTGTGGGAGATTTGTGCCAAATGAAGGGCGCATAGCGGGCTATG
>JAIECJ010000022.1 GCA_029068555.1 Lachnospiraceae bacterium | reverse complement strand
GCAAAATCTGTTATAATTCACACCTCAATAACTTATAAGCTGATGAAAACTGGCGTTGGTGTGAATTGTAACAAAAGTTCGGCTTCCCGTTACAGATATCAAACCATGCGAATCTCCCCTTTTGCATTCTCATCATCCATAATAATCTCCCCAACTTCAGGCACCACAATTGTACCGGACAACGGATTCTTAATGCTGAGAACAGGCGTTGTAATTCGTGCCTCAACTTCAGACTTCTCAAAACAGAGGTCTGCATCTATCATCTCGCAGTCAATCAATCTCAGATTTTTGCAGTAACACAGCGGCTGCGTGCCGATGATTTTGCAGTTCTCAAAAGTAAGTCCATCCGCGTACCATGCAAGGTACTCTCCTTTCACAACGCTGTTTCGCACCACAACGTTCTCGCCGTGCCAGAAGGCATCCTTGGTGTCAAAGTTACAGTTCTCAAACACTGCGTTTTTTATGTACTGGAAGGAGTACTTGCCCTTGAATGTTACGTTTCTGAACGTGATATTCTCCGAGCGCATCATAAAATATTCGCTCTCTGCCACAGAGTCGGTCATTTCTATATTTTTCACCGACCAGCCAAACTCGGGCGATACAATGTCACAATCGCGGATCACCACGTCGCTGCACTCCCGAAACGCCTTAATGCCATGCATCTTCGTGCCTGTAACCGCAACATGGTCTGAATACCAGAGTGCGGCGCGGCATAGCTGCGTCAGTTCTGAGTCGTGAATCTCTAAACCATGCACATGCCAGAACGGATAGCGCAGGTTAAAAAAACACCTGTTTACCTGTATGTCCGATGACTCCTTTACTGCACTCTCCCCGTCCGCAGGACCGTCGAAAGAGCAGTCATTTATGATGATGCCGTTGCTTCCGTATAAAGCCCTCTCCTCATCCAAAGTCTGTTTTTCAACTACTTTCATTTGACTTCATCTCCATTTTCTAAAATTTGGTATACTTTAGTATAGACTCTTTGTCGGAAAATGGCAAATAAAATGTATATTAAGAAACGGAAATCAGGAGGCGTATGCAGACAATCCCTATTTCAGCCTGTGGCAGATGCCCAAGGAGGACTGGCATACCATTACGCAAAACTATGTGTTAATAGGATGCGACCGTGAAGGCATCTGCTATGAAGGGTATCTTCTTGATGGAAATCCCGATCCCCCTTTATATCTTAGAGCGTGTTTGAAAAATCATTCCTGCCATCTATATAACGACGCGTATGCGTCGTATTCACCACTTTGCGTGATATTTGCGCCAAATTCAGGTTACATAGCCCGCTATGCGCCCTTCATTTGGCACAAATCTCCCACAAACTGTGACGCACATCTGTCAGAAAGCATTTTTCAAACACGCTCTAGCTGTGATGATGATTTCATTGAATATAAAAAATGGTCAGACAGCACAGAACCGTTTCTGATCGAAATGATGGGCGAGACAGCCTTTGATGAGTACGCTTATAATGTAGATTACTATGATCCAAAGAACAGCATATCTGTAAAAGAAATCTTTGCACATATATAAGTTGACATAGATGACAAACAATTCAAGGCAAATGGGCATGTAGGCACCTGTTTCGATACGGTAGAAGAAAAGGTATACTTCTATTTTAATTATGATAATTTTCAAAGGCTGTTTGGTGTCTGCAAGGAAGATTTTCTTTGACTCAAATATAATACTGTGCCTGTGCATTCCACAGCTCAGCGTATTTCCCATCCGCCTGCGCGACAAGCTCACTGTGCGTCCCCTGCTGTACCACTTTTCCCTCGTGGAATACAAGAATCTGGTCACAGAATTTACAGGAGGACAGCCGATGACTGATATAAACCGCCGTCCTGCCGCCGACAATTTTATGAAATGCTTCATATACTTCTGCCTCCGCAACCGGGTCGAGTGCAGCCGTCGGCTCATCGAGAATGATAAAGGGCGCATTTTTGTAGACTGCGCGAGCAAGTGCAATCTTCTGCGCCTCACCGCCTGACGGCTCTATGCCATCGCGCTCAAAATCCTTATACAGACTGGTCTCAATGCCGTTTGGCATCTGCAAAAGACGCGTCCCGAAACCGACCTGATCCAAACTTGCAGCAACACGTTCTGCATCATACGCCGTCCCTGCTGCCACATTCTGCGCAAGGCTGGAGGCAAACAGCTTGAAATCCTGAAAAACCACCGAAAAGATCGAAAGATATTCCTGATATGCATACTTTCGGATATCAATCCCATTGAGCAGTATCACACCCTCACTTGGGTCATACAGCCTGCAAAGCAGCTTAACGAACGTGGTCTTGCCTGAACCATTCATCCCCACGATTGCAAACCGCTTCCCAACCTGAAATTTCAGCGAGACATTCTTTAGCACATAACGTTCCGTATTAGGATATTTGAAGCTCACATTGCAAAACTCGATTTCGTATTCATAATCGCCGCCATCACAGAACGAGCGCTTTTCCACAGGTATTGTTCCTTCATACTTCTTGTCCGGGATGTCAAGATAGTCAAACATCTCCTGCAAATATCCACAGTAAACCTCGTTGTCAGCCAGCATAAAAGCCAGCTCCTGCAAGCCATCGCCAAGCCTTGACAAAACAGCGGCATACTGCACAATGCTTCCCACGCCGAATGCGCCGCAGAAGGCCTTGACAACCACAAACAGATAGCACATCACATTCACGAACCCTGTCACAACATGCGCCAGCATCGGGAATACTGCCATCTGAAAAATTTGGGAACTGTCAGCAGCGTCTTTCTGGGACATCTCGTCGAGCGCCCGCCCTGCTACAGCATTCTGCCCATAAATCCGGACATCCTTTGCCCTGTCCATGCTCATATACAGTTCCTTTCCAAAAAACTCATATGCTCGGTTAAACCAGACTGTATCCCTGCACCACTGTACAAAAACGTCATTCTCCTTGATATAAGCCTTCGACTGGCACCACCCGCCCAGCAGAATACAGCCAAAAAGAATTACAATCCAAACAGGGCTGTCCATCACCGCACTGCCAGATTTAGCCGCAAACAAGGAATACGTCATGACAGCTGCGGCAGCGATATTCACGGTTGCCCGAACCAGCGTGGACGTTCCCCACACAAGCTGCGCCAGACCATTCCCAAACATGAAAAGGTTCTCTTCTGCCAGCTGCTTCTGATGGCGTATCTGCGCATTCTCCAAATCTGCGTAATCCATAGACATCTGCTTATCGGCAAAAACCTTTCCAAACCAGCTCCACATCTGCGATTCCTTCTCACTGCACACTCTGTTTAACATCCCCCGTAAGACTGCACAGACAAAATGAAAGCAAACAACACACACCGCATACAGCGCAATCTTCTTGAGCCTGCGCTCTGCGGACAGTTCATTGATGATCTGCGCAGAAAACCACACGGCAACGAACGGCTGTAACGTGCCTGCCAGCTCGCACAGCGCCCTGCCCTGCGCAAGTCCCGGGCAATACTCACTCAAAATCCGAAAACCGCGCATAGTCACCTTAAACCGGCTGCGCAGCGGCATCTTTTTCATCAATGTTTTTTCCATCCTTCCACACCTCCTCCCGATAGTAATCTGCCTGTGTCTCAAACAGACTGTAATAGTTTCCTTTTCGCTCAATCAGCTGCGCGTGCGTTCCCTCCTCGCACACAATGCCATTTTCAATTAAAAGAATGCGGTCACAAAAACTTGTGCTGGCAAGCCTGTGTGAGATAAAAACAGATGTTTTTCCCGCACTGATATTGTGATAATTCTCATATAACTGACTCTCCGCAATTGGATCAAGCGCTGCCGTCGGCTCGTCGAGCATCAGCACAGGCGCCGATTTGTACAGCGCACGCGCCAGCAGCAGCTTCTGAATCTCACCGCCGGAAAACTCTACGCCGTCGTCATATATCGTTTTACCAAAATTGCTGTCTGTTCCCTGCGGCAGCTGTGCAACGCGCTGCCACAGCCCAGCCGCCTCCAGACAGCTGCGCAGCCTCACATCATCAATCGCCTCCCCCGGTGCTTCCGCAACGATTTCCCTGATTTTGACAGGCATGATGCTGTACTGCTGAAACACGGCGGAAAACAATCTGTAATATTCTGTCCGGTTATACTCTCGAACATCTATTCCGTCATACAAAACCTGTCCCTCTGTCGGGTCAATCAGCCCGCAAATCAATTTCACAAGTGTCGTTTTCCCCGCGCCGTTTACACCTACAACTGCCAGATGCTCACCAGGCTCAATTTTGAGATTAATGCCGCGCAGTGCGTACTCCTGCGCGCCGTCATATCGGTAGCTGACATTGCACAGCTCAATGACCTTGGCGCAGCCATTCATGGGAACTGCAGCTCCCTTATTCCTTTGGTATGTTTCCGGATATTCCAGATATGACCGGAAATACTGTATTCTCTGGCTGAGCTGGGTCAGCGCCGCAAGCTGCTCCATAATGCCGCCAAACCATGTCGAGAACGCGCTGACTGCTCCAAAATACAGCACAAAATCGGCAACTGAAATCCGGTCATGAAACACAAGATTCAGCAGATACGCATACACGACGCTCTCCCGCACCAGCCCAAATCCGCTGTCGCAGACAGTAACCCCAAAAAGCCTGGAGGCAAATTTCCTGTACCACTGCGCAATGCCCTTCATATTCTGTTCATAAATAGCAGAAAACCACGATGCCATCTGGTACAGCCGGACATCTTTTGCACTGCGCAGGTCGTTGGCACTGCAATTGATGTAATCCAGCCGCTGCTGATACCCGAAACGCTCCCCGCTGTTCTCATCAACCCACTTGATAATGCGTTTATTCAGGAAAAATCCAACCGCAGAAGTCACCGCCAAAAACAGAATGAGCACTCTATTTAAGCGCGATAAAATCCCAAAAAAGACAGCGAGCCCCAGAATGCTTGTCAAAAGGTTTATCAGTACCTCATAAATGCCCGTAAGCGGCGATGTATTGCCGTTACAGCACGCAAAACCTTCCGTCTGCAGTTTCCGAAACCACTCGTTTTCCTGATTACAATAATCGGTTGTCAATCCCTTTTTCACAACACATTTCATATAATATGTGTTCATCTTGTACTTGTGAAAGAAAAAATACTTTTTTATAAATTCTTTTGTTCCTGACAGTACCACGATGCCCGCCATAAATACAAGAACTGTTGTGACTACTTCCGTGAGACTGCGGTTATCCGTAAAACAGGCAATCACTGCTTTGGGCAGATAGGTTGTCAGAATGGGTATTGCCACATTGATCAGAATCATGGCAGCACCCAGCAGCAGCAGCGAAACACAGCACTTCGACGTGCACCGCAGACAGTACAGGACATTCTGCGCCACACAATAGTCGGTCCGTTTCTGTTCTTTGTCTTTCAAAATCTTCACCCCCCAGTTCCTTAGTATACGACACCATCGGAAAGATTGTCATTTTTAACGCGAACGGTTCGAAATGAAACCTGAAATGCAGCCGCGAAGCGGCATATTTCCTTATGCGGCTGTGTGCATAACTTTATACTGAGCGGTCAGTCTTTTCGACCGCCAGTATAAAAGCAGGATGCCTCTGCGGACTCCTGCTTTTGATTTCTTCTATATGATACCCAGTCTCAAACCCATCACATCGGCAGCAGCACTTCCGTCGCAAATATTCCTTCCTCATTCTGACGGTTTACATAGCCATCATATTTAGCGGCAATGCGGTCAATGCGTTTCAAACCAAAACCATGGCTGTCACTGTTTTTGGTGGAAAAGTATGTACTTCCTGATTTTTTGATTTCCTGCCCAGAGGAATTTTGAACCGAGATATAAAGCTGTTTTTTCAGAATGCCAATGTAGACACGGATAAACCGCTCTGAGTCCCGCTCCTGTTTCAGACAGGCTTCCATGGCATTGTCCAAAAGGTTCCCAATCACAGTGCAAAGGTCAATTTCCGATATCCCTAAATCAGGCGGCACGACTGCTTTTGCGTGGACACGGATACCGCGCGACTGGATCAGGGAAAGTTTGCTGTTGAGAATGGCATCTACCATCACATTGCCTGTTTTGATGACGGAGTCCACATTTGTAAGGTCGTCATTCAGATTCAGCAGATACGCCCGAAGCTGCTGCGGCTTGTCCGTCAGCGCGAGCATCGCCTGTATATGATTGTGGTAGTCATGCCGCCAACCGCGCATTGTTCTGTACACATTCTGAACCTCCTCACAGTGCTTTGCAATCAAATCATTCTGATACGCTGCGATTCTGCGGTCAATTGCCTGCCCAAACAATAAGTCAAATAGCTTCATCGAAATACTCCCTGATTTATCATATCTCTTTATAGTACTGAATAAATGCCTGATTTGCCATATGATACGCGCTTCTAGCCAGCGGAACAGATCGGCCGTCCTCGAATACCACTTCACTCTTTGTCATGCGCGCAATGTGCTTTAACCCTGCCAGATAAGAACGATGACAGCGGATAAAATCATCACCGAGAAGCTGCTCCATCTCAGAGATAGAACACTTTGTCCTATATTCTTTATCTGTAGTATATATCGTAACCTTATGGGAAAGCACCTCAACATACACAATCGTATCGGTTACAATCCGCTGGCAGTCCTTACCGCACCAAACCAAAATACTGCGCTCTTTTTTGTGCAGATTTGTGACAGCCCGCTTTAACACTGCGCTGAGTTTTTCCCTGCTTACCGGCTTCATCAGATAGTGCAGCGCTGCCACCTCGTACCCCTGCGCGATATAGTCGGGATATCCTGTGATCAGTATAATCTGAATGGATTCGTCGCTGGCGCGGAGCTGTCTGGCAAGCTCGATGCCGTTCATTTGTTTCATCTCGATATCCAGCAGCAGGATATCATAATCTTTCTCTCCCTCGTACTGAAACCAGAACGCCTCCGCCGATAAAAAGGGGACAATCCGCGCCGTACATCCACACTGCTTTGCCCAGTCCCTTACAAGGGAGGACAAGTATTCTATTTGATTTTGTTCGTCGTCGCAGACTGCAATCTTATAGTCCATGTTTTCCCTCTGCCGAATTTTCTGACTTTCAATCTTCCTGATATTACGATTATCTGTTCGTCTTTTTCCACGATATAATACACTTCCTCACAATTCTTCGGACTTAAAGGTATTGTACCCTTCATAGTAATAGCTTGCGTCAATCCCTTTCATATACACCGCTCTGTCCTTGATTTGATCTGTGAGTGCGTTTTGAAGCAGTACTTTTATTTCGATATCTTTAATCGGACTTCTTTCCATTGCCAGCAGATAATCCTCCTTGTCAACTGTTCCCCAGTCTATAACAAACTTCAGTTCCTTTCTCAGCATAAAGTCCAGCCAGATTCGAGTACTCCTGCCATTTCCCTCACGAAAAGGATGTGCAATATTCATCTCCACATATTTTTCAATAATCTCATCAAAGGTTGAATGCGGCATGGCGTCAATATGCTTTAATGCCGCGTCCAAATACATGACAGGCGCAAATCGAAAATTCCCTTTTGCAAGGTTTACTGTCCTTACTTTGCCTGCGAAATCATAGATTTCACCAAACAGGTATTGATGTATATTCGCCAGTCCCGCGAATTTCCCTATTTCATCCTCGGGGATTCTTTTTTCATACAGCTCGACCGCCCTTGATTTACTGATACGTTCTTCTTCCCTTGCCAGCTCTGCCGATTCTGTGATGCCTAATTTGTTTTCAAGTGCCATAGTGCCTCCGATAAGTTTCTGCTTCCAATTTGCCGAATTTTTTCATATATTTATTTTACCACAAAAGCACCTGTAATTCCATTACATTTTGCCACCTTCCTCTGGCTGCTCTTAGGAACTGGTTACAATTCACACCAACGCCAATTTTCATCAGCTTATAAGTTATTGAGGTGTGAATTATAACAGATTTTGCACACAAAATGCTAAAAGGCAAGCATTT
>JAIECJ010000219.1 GCA_029068555.1 Lachnospiraceae bacterium | reverse complement strand
GTGCAAAATCTGTTATAATTCACACCGCAATAACTTATAAGCTGATGAAAACTGGCGTTGGTGTGAATTGTAACAAATAATTCAGAAAAGTGCAGAATACATCAAAAAAGTGCTTGCACATAACAAAAAGCTATGATATAATAAGAAAGCTGTTTATGGAAACGCAATAATTTGTTTTAATGTTAATTATAGAGAGGTGAAAACAATGAGAGAAGGAATCCATCCAAATTACCATCAGGCAACAGTAACCTGCAACTGTGGGAACACATTTGTCACAGGTTCTACAAAACCTGAAATCCATGTGGAAATTTGTTCAAAATGCCATCCATTCTACACAGGACAGCAGAAGACGGCGGCAGCTCGTGGACGTATTGACAAGTTCAATAGAAAGTACGGCGTAGAAAGCAAATAGGTAGCAAAAAAAGGTTGAGGTTAATGAGATCTCAACCTTTTACATTAATCTGCCTATTGAATAAAGAGGAAAAAATATGACAAAAAATAGTTCAAAGAGGAGACAGGCACAATATTCCGGTATAGGCGGACAGGCCGTTTTGGAAGGTGTCATGATGAAGAACGGCACAAAATACGCCGTAGCTGTGAGAAAACCGGACGGAGATATTGATGTACAGGTCGAGGAATACAGGGGAGTCTGCAGTGACAAGAATTTTACAAAACTTCCGTTTATCAGAGGCGTATTTGCTTTTATAGATTCGCTTGTGCTGGGCATGCGGGTGACGATGCACTCGGCATCTTTTTATGAAGAAGACGAGGATCAGGAGAAAAAGACATCAGGGAGCAGGTCAGACGATATTATGATGGGATTTACGGTGGCGCTTTCTGTTATCATAGCGGTTGCGCTCTTTATGCTGGTGCCGTTTCTGTTATCCGATTTGTTGGGGAAATATATACGCAATGCCAGTGTTGTCGCAATTCTTGAGGGCGTTCTGAGAATCCTTATTTTTGTCGGATATATTCTCGCGATATCACTGATGAAAGACATCAGGCGTCTGTACATGTATCATGGTGCAGAGCACAAATGTATTAACTGTATTGAGAGAGGACGGCCGCTCACCGTGAAAGATGTAATGAGAAGTTCAAGGCAGCACAAGCGCTGTGGAACGAGTTTTTTATTGTTTGTAGTGCTTGTGAGTGTCATTGTGTTCTTTTTTATAAGAGTGGACAACCTGGCGCTGAAGCTTGTGCTAAGGCTGCTGCTTGTGCCATTGATAGCAGGGATTTCCTATGAGATTATCAGACTTGCAGGAAGAAGTGACAATGTGATAATCCGGATTATTTCCGCACCTGGGATGTGGATGCAGCGACTGACGACAAAGGAGCCGGATGAGGAGATGGTGAAGGTTGCCATCGCTTCCGTGGAGGCAGTATTTGACTGGAAAGCGTATCTAAATGAGGCGTTCGGATATGAGATTGATAATTCATGGACGGAGTAGAAAACGAAGTTCATACAAAGGATTTACTATAAAGCTTTACGAACAGGAGCGGCGATGACATACAGGGCGTTTTACGAATATGGGAAGTTAAAACTTGAGGAGGCAGGGATTGCAGAGGCAGCATTGGATGCGAGGCTTTTGCTTGAGTATATCTGCCATACGGACAGAAATGAGCTGATAGTTCATGCAGACCGTGAGCGCAGTGATATGGAGGAGCAATTCTACAGGATGCTAATAGAAAAAAGGGCGTCCAGAATTCCGTTGCAGCATATTACTGGCGAACAGGAGTTTATGGGGCTCTGCTTCAAGGTTAATGAACATACCCTGATACCACGTCAGGACACAGAGATCCTGGCTGAGGAGGCGCTGCACCGTCTCAGTGACGGGATGCGTATTCTTGATATGTGTACAGGCTCAGGGTGCATTCTGCTTAGTCTGCTCAAATACAGCAACGAATGTGAGGGAATCGGTATTGATATTTCCGACAAGGCGCTGATAGTGGCGCGCGAGAATGCCGAGAGACTTCGGCTGGAAGCTGTTTTTCTCGAAGGGGATTTATTTTCTCCGCTTGAGGGATTTGTTTCTGAAAGGACTACAGACAGGTTGTTTGACATGATTGTATCAAACCCGCCCTATATTGAGTCGGCAGTGATTGAAACGCTGATGCCAGAGGTGCGCGATCATGAACCACATGCGGCGCTGGACGGCAGGGAGGATGGTTTATACTTTTACAGGAGGATTATTGCAGAGGCGCCTGCGTATATGAGAAAGGGTGCATATCTGCTTTTTGAGATTGGATGCGGTCAGGGTGATGCCGTGATGTCCCTTATGCGGGAGGCGGGATTTGAACAGGTAGCGCTGTTTCGGGATTATGCGGGATTGAACAGGGTTGTCTGCGGGACGAAAAGATGAGTTTGCGGTAAAAGTCTGCAATAAAAAGAATGGAGGAATATTATGTTTGATAAGCTGGAGGATTTGCTTCACCGCTTTGAGGAAATTTTAAATGAACTGAACGAGCCGACGGTCACCGAGGATCAGAAACGTTTTCGTGCTTTGATGAAGGAACAGAGTGACCTGACACCGCTTGTTGAAGCTTACAAGGAATATAAGAAATGTAATGAGACAGTGGATGATTCACTGTCGCTGCTTGACTCGGAGAGTGATGAGGAGATGAAGGAGATGCTCAAGGAGGAGCTGAGTGATGCCAAGAAGCGCATTGAGCAGCTAGAGACCGAGATGAAGATTCTCCTTCTTCCCAAGGACCCCAATGACGATAAAAATGTTATTGTGGAAATACGTGCGGGTGCGGGCGGTGACGAGGCAGCGCTCTTTGCGGCGGAGATTTACCGGATGTATGTGCACTATGCGGAGGGCAGACGCTGGAAAGTGGAGCTTGCAGAGTGTGAGGAAATCGGTATCGGCGGCATGAAGAGTGTGACATTTATGATTTCAGGACAGGGCGCTTATTCTGTCATGAAATACGAGTCAGGTGTACACCGGGTTCAGCGCGTGCCAGAGACAGAATCCGGCGGGCGAATCCACACTTCCACAATCAGCGTGGCGGTGATGCCGGAGGTTGACGACGATATTGATATCGTGATCGAAGACAAGGATATCCGCATCGACGTGATGCGTGCATCGGGAAACGGTGGTCAGTGTGTCAATACGACAGACTCCGCAGTGCGTCTGACACATTACCCGACGGGCATTGTGGTGTATAGTCAGACAGAGAAGTCGCAATTACAGAACAAGGCGAAGGCATTTGCACTGTTGAAGGCAAAACTGTATGATATTGAACAGCAGCAGCGCCACGACGCGGAGGCGGAGATGCGCAGGAGCCAGATTGGCACAGGCGACCGTTCCGAGAAGATACGGACTTACAATTTCCCACAGGGGCGGGTGACGGACCACCGCATCAATCTGACGATTTACAAGCTTGACAAGGTGATGAATGGGGACATACAGGAGATTATTGACGCATGTATTGCCGCTGACCAGGCGGCGAAGCTGGCGAAGATGAATGAGAATTGAAACGGGCTAAGTGTCTGGATCTTGCGAATATTAAGATAATGGCAATGAAATAAAAAAGATAAAGAAGACGGTTTTGCGCTGAAGAATATAACCGTCTTTTTTATGTGCTAGAGCATTTTTCAAACACGCTCTAAGTCTGTGAGAAACGTTTCGCCTGTAAGTAAAAATCCATTTGCGAAGCAAATTTTGCATGGATTTTTACCTGTTACTGTTCACTCCTACACCAAAGTAGTGGGAATCGTGCGCCAAAATGCTTGCCTTTTAGCATTTTGTGTGCAAAATCTGTTATAATT
>JAIECJ010000218.1 GCA_029068555.1 Lachnospiraceae bacterium | reverse complement strand
GTTATAATTCACACCTCAATAACTTATAAGCTGATGAAAACTGGCGTTGGTGTGAATTGTAACCTTTGTTACTGTCTGATGTGTAAATTTATTTAAAAATTTTGACAATAAAAGATTCCAATGGTATAATCATTTATATAATGTGTATAATTGTCGGAATAGACTGATAATTAACGCAAATCAAGAGATAGATAGAAGGTTTCTCAAATGATTACAGAACATGAGTTTCAAAGAGTTGCCGCTTATGTGAAAGAAAAGGCGGGCATTAACTTAAATGAAAAAAAGGTTTTGGTCCAGGGAAGACTTGATAGTTATATGCAGCGGAAAGGATATCATTCATATGATGAGTTTATGAATCGCGTGGAGAGATTCCCGACGGGACCAGAGGCAGAGGATCTGATGAATGCCCTCACCACAAACCACACATATTTTTGGAGAGAGTATGAACAGTTTTTGTTTTTGAAGCAGGAAGTTTTTCCGGAACTAAAAGGTCGTACAAGGGATTGGCATATATGGTGCGCCGCCTCGTCAACAGGGGAGGAACCGTACACGCTTGCGATGTTGTGCAAGGATTTTCTAGGATTGGAACACTCAGAGTGGGACACCAAAATTCTTGCTACTGACATTGACACCAAGGTTCTTGAAAAAGCAGTAAAAGGCGTATATGCAAAGAATTCCGTGGAACAGCTGCCACACAATTATGTCCGGAGATTTTTTAAACAAATCAATCCGGAAGAGTACCAGGTGCGGGAGGAGCTCAAGAGTGAGGTGATATTCAGACAGCTCAATCTCATGAACCAGCTACCTTTTAAGAAACCGCTTCACGTAGTATTCATCAGAAACGTTATGATTTATTTTGACGAGCCGACAAAAGAGCGGCTGCTCGATAATATTTATGAGAAGATGGCTCCGGGAGGATACCTTTTTATCGGTTCAACAGAGTCAATGAGTCAGAGCAACACAAGATTCCGTTATGTAAAACCTTCCATATACAGGAAGTAGTGATAATTATGGGAAAATTAAGGGTACTGTTAGTTGTAGGAAGTCTGGAGATGCGCAGACGTCTCAGGGCAATACTTGATTCAGATATCGAGATAGAAGTTGCGGCTGAAGCGAACAATGCTTATACTGCGAGAGACAAAATCATAGAATGTAATCCTGACGTAATGCTTCTGTGTCATGATTTGCCTAGAATGCAAGGAATAACATTTTTGGAAAGACTCATGCCGCAGCGGTATACGATAACGTTTGTGATAGCGGAAGAAATGTATGAGGAAGCGGCGTATAATGCAGGGGCAAAGGATTTTGCAGCGTGTGACAAGGACTCGGCTCTGCTTGAAAATGTAAACATTTGTCAGCGGTTAAAAAGGATGGCTGGAGCTGGTGGATGGCTGTCTGCCCAGAATACGAATACGCCGTCTTCGCCAGTGCATCAGGGCACCTATAATAAGGGTACTGGGATTATTGCAATTGGCGCTTCGACAGGAGGAACGGAGGCGGTGGCTTCCGTCATAAGAAATCTGAAAAGAGATATTCCGGGTATTGTGCTGGTACAGCATATGCCGGAGGGGTTTACAAATATGTTTGCACAGAGACTTGACAATGAGGGTGAAGTCTCTGCTAAAGAAGCAAAATCCGGTGATGTAGTGAAACCCGGACAGGTGCTTCTGGCGCCTGGGGATAAGCAGATGCGCATTGTGAAAGTAAACGGAATGTATCAGGTGGAGTGCAGATATGGACCACGGGTGACCGGACACTGCCCATCTGTTGATGCGCTTTTCGAATCGGTAGCACGTGTTGCGGGAAATGATGCCATAGGCGTGCTGATGACAGGTATGGGAAGCGATGGTGCCAAAGGACTTTTGGCGATGAAGAAAGCCGGGGCGCGCACCATAGGGCAGGATGAAAAGACGTGCATTGTGTACGGCATGCCCAAGGTGGCATATGAAATGGGAGCAGTGGACTGGCAGGTTCCATTGGATCAGATTCCACAGAAGATATATTATCTGTTGGATAAAAAGCAGTAAATAATTAAACAAAACAGGAGGCAGAAAGATGAGAATTTTAATAGCAGAAGATGATTTTGCAAGCAGAAAGGCAATACTTAAATTTTTGTCCGTATACGGGGAATGTGATGTGACGGTTGACGGCATGGAGGCGATTGATGCATTTATGATGGCGCTCGAGGAAGATGATCCTTATGACCTGATATGCCTGGATGTAATGATGCCGATTATGGATGGCTATCAGGCGCTGAAAAATATAAGAGGCATCGAAAAAGAACATAATGTACCGCAGGATAAGCAGGCAAAGGTGATTATGACAACTGCCCTCAATGAGGAGAAAAATGTCAAAAAGGCGTTTGAACTTGGCTGCACGGTGTACTGTGCCAAGCCGATTGATGTGGAAAA
Organism: Lachnospiraceae bacterium; assembly: GCA_029068555.1. Taxonomy (GTDB): domain Bacteria; phylum Bacillota; class Clostridia; order Lachnospirales; family Lachnospiraceae; genus COE1. The sequence goes on along the minus strand of JAIECJ010000218.1, from coordinate 3,230 downwards.
GCTCCGGGGCATGTTAGAAAAGCTTGGATTAATATAAAATAAAATTTGCGTAAAAGGGAGATGAATGGAAATGGAAGAAAATTTAGAAGAACTGGACTTGGAACAGGAAGATATCCGACACGGAAAATATATGACTTTCTGCATAGGAAGTGATGTGTTCGGCATTGAACTTAAGTATGTAAATGAGATAATACAGATGCAGATGATAGCGCCGATCCCGGAGGTAGAGCATTTTATAAAGGGACTTATCAATCTCAGGGGTAAGATAATACCAGTTATTGATGTGGCAGACCGATTTGGAAAGCAGGCATTTGAGTATAATGACCGCACCTGCATTATTGTAGTAGATGTACAGAATGTTGTGGTGGGACTGATTGTTGAGACGATTTCTGAGGTGGTATCCATTGAGGAGGAGGACATTCTTCCGCCGCCTAATGCGTCAAAGGCGAATGCACAGGCGAAATTTATCCGCGGGATAGGAAAGGTTGGCGAAAGCGTGAAATTACTGCTTGATCCCATCAAACTTTTGAGTGACAATTCACTTGATTTTACTGATAAACAGGAAGAAGATGAGGAAGAATAATGCCAAAGAATCGTGAAGAATTTTTCTACTTCATACTGAATAACAGTCAGGAATGTATTATCAGATATGACGGACGTGGATGTATCAACTATTGCAATGACAGACTTTTAGAGCTCACCGGTTACAGTGCCGGTGAGCTTATAGGCGCATACATAGGTGAGCTTTTTCAAAATGTGTTTGTGCTTGAGGATAATCACATTGAACTGGCTGATGAATTCAGGAATATGGAAGTCATAGAAACTGTGATTTACAGGAAGAACAAGACATGTTTTCCTGTTGAGATTAAGGTTGTGTCAAGAGTCTTTGAAGGTGTCGAGGTCATTATCTGCACTGCTGTTGACATGACCCGCTACAAGGAAAGTATCGCAAAAGTAGAGGAAACTACAATCCAGATGCAGGAGTCAATGAAGGCGCGGGATGCCTTTGTTGCAAATGTAACGCACGAATTGCGTACGCCGGTTAACGGAATAAAAGGGCATGCCGAGATTATGATGGAACAGGAACAGGATTTTCAGAAGATCAATTATATTAAGATGATTCTGGACTGCTGCACGACCATGGAGGGCATTATCAATAATATTCTTGATTTCTCAAAGCTTGAGGCTGGCAAATTTCAGCTTGATGAGAAGCCATTTTCATTTTATGAATTTATTTCAAAAATGGAAAAGATGTTCACGATGCTCACAATGCGCAAAGGTCTCCGCTTTACATTGAATGTGGCGCAGGAAATTCCGGACAGACTGATCGGGGATGAGCTTCGCCTGACACAGATACTGAACAATCTTGTATCAAATGCGGTTAAATTTACAGAGCAGGGATATGTAGGCATTGAAATTACATTGAATACAAAAATAGATGATGTGGTAGAGCTGTTTTTTATGGTTGTGGATACTGGTATTGGACTTTCGCCGGAAGACAAGGATAAACTCTTCAAGAGCTTTACACAGGCAGATGCATCCATAACCAGAAAATATGGCGGTACGGGACTTGGTCTTTCCATCACAAAAGAGCTCGTCAATATGATGCATGGTAAGGTTTGGGCGGAAGGTGAAAAGGGCAAAGGTTCTACTTTTTCGTTCACCATCAAGTTAAGACAGGAGCAGACAGAGGAGAATGCATCTCAGGAGCCTTCAATCAGAAAGTGGAAGTATTCCAATAATATTAATAAGATGGCAGGCGAACAGGATTTGATGTATGAGCTGGGAAGCGATATTAATGTAAGGGAGCTGAAAAAATATTTTGAAAAGCTCAACATTAGTATGGACATGGAAAACTGGCAGAAAGCGGAAAGCTTTGCCACGACTCTGAAACAGCTTATCAGCGGCGGCTCGAAAGAATTGCAGCGTCTGGCGTTCCGGATGGAGATGGCAATCAGAAAAGCTGACTGTGAAAAAGCAAGAGACTATGCGGGAAAAGTAAAAGAACAGCTGTTATCCGAGATAGAAGGGCTGGAGATATAATATGGATATTACATCGAAAAAAAAGAATGATATCAGGATACTCGTGGTTGACGACGTTGAGGTAAATCTGATAATCCTTGAAGAAATTATTAAGAACATGGGATATCAGCCGCTGCTTGCGCAGAGTGTTAAAGAGGCGTTGAAGATTATCGAAGATAGTGAGACGCTTCCAAGAATTATTTTGTCAGATATTTCCATGCCTGAGACAGATGGTTTTACATTTTGTACAATGCTGAAGAATGATCCCTATACAAAGGATATTCCGGTGATATTTATATCGGCGATGGATACCGCTTCGGATATCAGCAAAGGATTTGAACTGGGCGCTGTTGATTATATACCAAAGCCGTTTGATAAAACAGAAGTAGAGATGCGTATTTCTACACATTTGAAAATATACTTCATGCAGAAGGATTTGGAAGAAAATAACAGGCAGCTTAATCTTGTTGTGGCGCGGCAGATGGAAAAGCTTAGAATCGAGCAGAAAAATATTATGACTGCATTGGCAAGACTTGTGGAGAGCAAGGAAAATGTGTCGGGTTCACATTATAAAAATATCTTGTATAACAGCAGAATTCTCGCCGAAGGCATGCAGCTTTCACCGAAATTCGAGGAACAGGTAACAGATGACTTTATAGACACCATCGAATCAAGTTCGGGACTCCATGATATAGGCAAACTTTTAATACCGGACAATATCCTGCTGAAGAATGCACCACTCAATGAGGAAGAACGCCAAATTATGTCTAAGCATGCAGAGCTGGGAGCCAAGACACTTATGGACATTTATGAAGGTGTTGAGAAAAATGATTTTATAGAAATGGCCATTGATATTGCATGGCATCATCATGAGTGCTGGGACGGTTCAGGGTACCCGAAAGGGTTAAAAGGAAATGAGATACCACTCTCGGCACGAATCGTCAAAACTGTCGATGTTTTTGATGCAATGATTAGCGAGAGACGATATAAAAAGCCAATTCCACTGGATAAGACGCTTGAGTATATGGAGGAAAAAGCAGGTGTTGTTTTTGATCCGGATATTATCCGTGTGTTTATGCGAATCTATCGAAATTTCAGGGGAGTCAGCTAGAGCGTGTCTGAAAAATGCTTTTCGAGCAAGCTCTAAAAGGACATTTTATAATTTTAACAATTTAGTAAAAAACTACCATTCATAAAAATATTTACTC
>JAIECJ010000217.1 GCA_029068555.1 Lachnospiraceae bacterium | reverse complement strand
ATATTGTAATACTTCATTCTCTTTGAAGTCAATTTATCCCTACAGTCTTTTTTTATAATTTCTGCCAAAGCTGATATTGGGATAAGCATCAAACCCCATACAATATTATTTGCTACCCAATAATTCCCCTGTTCTGACACCTCATTCACCATTTTACACACTACAGCAGAATAAATGATATTATCTAGAAATATCTGGATTCCACTGAAAAAGCCGATAAACAGATACTTCTTTAAAAACGATTTGTCGAACCGATAGGAAACTGCAATTAATTTTTGCCTAAAAACAACAACAAGACATAATACAGCACAGATAGAATTTACTGCTATGTTAGAATATGCAACGCCATTTACCCCAAAACCAGGAATGAGCAACAAATCACCAATCAATGTAAATGCAGTTTTCAGAATGACCATCACATATATGTATAATGGCTTTTCCAAAACAACAAACAATACATTCACAAAAGAAACAACATTTGCAATAATAAACCCGATTGTTTCTAACTGAAGATATCTTGTCACTTCATCCATACAGTCTGAAGCCATTGTAGACACAATAGAACTGCAGCCCATAAAAATTATTACAGCGAATAATATATAAACAATATTAATCACCAAAAAAGACTGAAAGATTCGCTCGCTGAATTTCTTCCTGTCCTGCATGCATCCATTAAGCAGTGCATACAAAGGCACAATTAAAAATGCCTGTATCGTCTCATTGATTAAGTCAAACCATTCAATGTGTCCTGCAATGCCCAATCCGTCTGTTGACGGAATACTTGCAATTAAATTTGTCCTCACAAGCGTATACAGAAACGGAATAAATCCCAACAGCATCAGGCTGCAAAACAAATTTATTGGAAACTGATATTTTCTTTCGTTCCTTCCCATATTATCCTACTCCATAAAAACCCTAAGTGCGAAAAATTTTGTAGTATTATTTCAGCGCATGCCACAGTTGATATCATTCTCCATTGCCTGGGAACTGCAAAGCCCTTTGTCTCATCACTTCCAATCGGAATCCCTGCCTCTTTGTGAAAATCCGGCGTAACGGCAATTTTCTCAATCTGCTGTCCCCCTCCTTGAAAAAATCGGATGTTTCTGTCAGTTTTTCCAAAGTCGTTTCCAACGCTGTCAGCTGATATAATTCTGCCACTGCATCTTGAGCCGGCACAAAACGCTCCAACAAAGAGCAAAATATTACATATCTACTGATTCATTTCATCAATTACCGTCTTGGGTTTCACCGTCATCTCGATCCATGCAGGGACAAATCCACTTTTTATGGCATTTCTTGAGGATCTTAAATTTGACCAGGCACAACAATAAAAAGGTACCTTATCTCTTTGAAGTATCTCCATTGCCAAATTACTTGTCAGTGCAGATGCTATACCCTTTCTGCGATATTCCGGCAATACATCAATGCCTATCTGCCACATGCTATCGCAATCGGCAGAACAGGCAGCTAATCCAATCAGTGTATCATTATCATAAGCTCCAACCCCCAGAACATCCAGTTCCTTTCGTTTTTCACACAATGCATTACTCCATTCTGGTTTATATAATTTTGTGAAATCCGTTTGTTTCATAACTTTCATTTTATAATCACAGGACAAGCGTGTAATCCTATTCATATCCGGCAGAAAGTACTCCGCCATAAAACAGACTTTCTGCCCTGCTTTGCCCATCCGTTCATCGAGCCAATGCATATTGGGTGTTTCAAAGCACCGATAGAATTCAAACCTATTTATATACTCTTCAACAATTTCCCTAAATTCGTCTTTTACAGAAGCAACGATATTGTTTCCATAGGAAACAAGATTGCATGCGATTGGTTCTTTATAATATTTTCTGGCCAAAATACCTATTTCAGACTTAACAACAACATTAGAATTGCCTAAAAAGTCTGTCTCCTTAGCATTAATATCTAATGCAGATTGCAGCATTGCAACCTGTATTATTTCTTGATTGTTAAACACAGACAATCACCTCCCTAATCCTCCAATTTCTTAAACCGGAAGTGGTTTGCGCCACTCCTAAGATAACTCTTATTTTCTTTATTCTATCTGCACTTCGCTATATTTCGCCCTTACTTGTGATATGGTTCTCCATTCATAATTCGAAAACATCTATATATCTGTTCTATTAAAATAACCCGCATCAGCTGGTGTGGGAATGTCATATCTGAGAAGCTGAGTTTTTCATCTGCCCGTTGTACAACACTATCGTGCAATCCAAGGGAGCCGCCAATCACAAATACAAGACTGCTATTCCCACTGAGCGCAAGCTGTTCTATATGCGCTGCGAAATTGACAGAATTACGCTTTTTCCCGTCAATTGTCAACGCGATGCAATAGGAAGTCTCCTTTACATTTTTCAAAATACGTGCTGCTTCTTTCTGTTTAATCTGCTCCTCCAGTGTCTCCGATGCCTTGTCCGGCGTTTTCTCGTCCGCCACCTCAACAATATCCAGCTTACAATATTTTGAAAGCCTTTTCTGATACTCGGCAACAGCATCCCGAAAAAATTTTTCTTTTATTTTTCCAACTGTCACAAATGTTATATTCATATTCTGTACAAATTGCTACCCTTCTTCAAAAATCTCAGTATATAACTCCTCACACAGTGCTTCGAGATAGGACGCATTCAGGCTGCCAAACTCCTGTGCCACAGCCGCCTTGATTCCCTCAAAATATTTAAAATACTTCATCTCATCTGGTATACCATCCTCGAACCATACACGTTCCCTGATGGAGTCAGCAGTAATATGTTCCTTTGCCCATGTCTTGATTTTTTTTGTTAAATCTTCCTCCGCAGCCGCTTCCTTTGTGTACTTCTTCGAGGACTTTAATGATAAAATTCCCGTCACGATAAATATGACAAACATTGTCCCCATCACACCATAGGTAATATATTTTCCAGAACCTGCAAGTCGAAAAGGAAGTACACCTGCCTCCATCAGGATAAATACTATAATACCAAGTACACCCACCAATAAAAGAGTATAGGCAGAGCTTTTATAGTCCTCTGCCTTTGCTTTCTTATCCTGATAAACCTTTACCTCATCATTTCTGTCTGACATACGCCACCTCCTGTTTCTATAATAAAGAACTGTTAAGAACTAACCTGTGTATTCTGAGTACACAAATTATTCTTAACAGCTCCTACAAGCACTCAATGTTTAGGAACTATCGTTAGATACTCATGACAATGACTTGTCTAAATGCCCATCTGCAGTATCAGACAATTTTGACATATCCCGCTGCGCCTACGATTATCTTTCTTGCAGATGAACATTTATACGGCATCCTTATCGCATGTTAGTTCTTAACAGTTCCTTACTTGCCAGATAAATAATTATGAATCCCCTTAGCTGCCGCCTTTCCTGCACCCATCGCAAGGATTACAGTCGCTGCACCAGTCACTGCATCACCACCGGCAAATACACCTTCTTTTGATGTCCTGCCAAATTCCTCGTCAGCGACAATACACTTCCATTTATTGGTTTCCAATCCCTCTGTCGTAGAGGAAATCAGTGGATTCGGGGAAGTACCAAGCGACATGATTACCGTGTCAAGCTCCATCTCAAACGCACTGTCCGGAATCTCAACAGGTCTGCGTCTTCCAGATGCATCCGGCTCGCCAAGCTCCATCTTAATGCACTTCATACCTCTTACCCAGTTGTTTTCATCTTCCAAAATTTCTGTCGGATTAGTGAGCAGATCAAAGATAACACCCTCCTCCTTTGCATGGTGTACTTCCTCCACTCTCGCCGGAAGCTCCTCCTCACTTCGTCTATATACAATATGAACCTCCGCCCCAAGACGAAGCGCCGTCCTGGCGGCGTCCATGGCAACATTGCCGCCCCCTACAACTGCGACTTTCTTACCACGCATAATGGGTGTGTTAGAATCCTCATGAAACGCTTTCATCAGATTGCTTCTGGTCAAATATTCGTTTGCGGAGAAAACACCATTCGCATTTTCGCCCGGAATACCCATAAATTTAGGAAGTCCCGCACCAGAGCCAATAAATACGGCCTCAAACCCCTCATCTTCTATTAATTCGTCAATTGTAATAGACTTGCCAATAATAACATTTTTCTCTATCTTAACACCTAAAGATTCCACATTTGCAATTTCTTTTGCCACAACATCTTCTTTTGGAAGTCTGAACTCCGGAATCCCATATACCAGCACACCGCCAGCCTCGTGGAGCGCCTCAAAGATTGTAACATCATACCCAAGTCTTGCAAGATCTCCTGCACACGTAAGTCCTGCTGGACCCGAACCGATTACTGCCACCTTTTTTCCGTTCTTTTCCTTTGCAGGTTCTGGTCTGATACCGTTCTCCCTCGCCCAGTCTGCCACAAAACGCTCCAATTTACCGATGGAAATCGGGTCACCCTTAATGCCGCGGATACATTTTCCCTCACACTGGCTTTCCTGCGGACACACACGTCCACATACAGCGGGCAGTGCTGATGACTGACTAATAATCTGATATGCCGCTGCAATGTTCCCAAGTTTTACCTGCTCGATAAAGGCCGGTATGTCGATCGCTACCGGACATCCCTTAATACACTGCGCATTCTTACAGTTAATGCAACGCTCTGCCTCATTCATCGCTTCTTCTTTATTATATCCAAGACAGACTTCGTCAAAGTTTTTCGCTCTTGCCACTGCCTCCTGCTCACGTACTGGTACTTTTGTCAACACATCCATTAATTTTCACCTCCACAATGACCACATCCGCCATGATGCGTATCGCCTTCCTGCAATTTCAGCATTGCCCGTCCCTCTGCTGTCTTGTAAATTTGCTGACGCTTCATCGCCTCATCAAAGTTCACCAGATGTCCGTCAAACTCCGGACCATCCACACACGCAAATTTCACTTTGTCACCGACTGTAACACGGCAGGCTCCACACATACCTGTGCCATCCACCATAATAGGATTCAGGCTGACGATTGTAGGGATTCCAAGTTCCTTTGTAAGCTTACATACAAATTTCATCATAATCATAGGACCGATGGCAATACACAAATCGTAGTTCTTCCCTTCGTCCACAAGCTCCTGAATTGTCTGTGTCACCATACCTTTTCGCCCGTAGGAACCATCATCTGTGGTGACATACAAATTGCCGGCCACAGCTTCCATCTCTTTCTCAAGAATCAGCAAGTCATGGTTCTTTGCACCAACAATAACATCAGCCGCAATGCCGTTGCTATGTAACCATTTTACCTGTGGATAAACAGGCGCCGTGCCGACACCACCTGCCACAAATAATATTTTTTTCTTAGCAAGATCTTCTCTAACCTCATGAACCATTTCGGACGCACATCCTAGTGGTCCTACAAAATCATGAAAAGAATCTCCTGCTTTCAGCGCCGCCATTCTTGTCGTCTCAGCGCCCACTGTCTGAAATACAATGGTTATTGTTCCTTTTTCTTTATCATAATCACAGACAGTAAGAGGAATCCTCTCACCATCTTTATCCATCCTTACAATAACAAACTGACCCGGCTGGCAGTTTTTTGCCACACGCGGGGCTTCCACTACCATAAGATAAATATTGGTAGTAAGCTCTTTCGCTTCTAATATTTTATACATCAGCTACTTCACCATACCTTTCTTTCATTACTTATCATTTTCCACACCTTTACTATTGTATCTGATACACTGCATAAATTCAACATTTATTTACAATATAATACAATCATTTGAATCCCACTACTTTGGCGTAGGTGTGAACAGTAACGAATATTTTGCTACTGTTCGCTTTGTTCCAGTAATGCATAAAAACAGCGGCACAGAAAATTATTATTCTGAAAAAGGCTGTAAATTATACACACCCTCATCCACCTTGTATGCCTTATACAGATCTGCTGTATTTACATCTATTGCATAAATATTGTTTGTATTATGGGACTTCCCTAATGTGTCCATATATTCCTCATATACAATATAATATACTGTTTCTCCATCCTGAAATATAGTATTCACTTTGTACTGGTTCATTCCAAGTTTATTCGGTACATTCCCCTCCACATTAAGCAGCTTTCCTTCCGCCCACAAACTATTTTTTAATACTTGTAATGCAAGTTCTGGATTAAAATTAGCCTGTATCTCCAAGTGATAAGAGCGGTTAACAACTTCACTGCCAAGTCCTGACTCATCAATAGATATAAATGAAAAATTGCTTACGCCAAAGGGCATCTCTATCGGATCAATATAACGGAAACTGTTTTTGTCAGGTACAGAACCATCTGTCGTATAATAAACCTTTGTATCGTTATCATGGAAAGCTTCTATCAAAACTGGCCGTTTGTATTCTCCGCTTTCTGGGTCGATTACAGGGTTGTCTGGCTGAGACAGGCTGATGTAATAATGCTGGGTTTCTACCTCGCTTTGTACACCATACATATTCACAAACATTGCCCTTATAGTATATTCTCCTGATTCAAGCAGAATCGGAGTCTCATATACAGAGGAGTTATCTGTCGGTACAGAACCATCCAGTGTATAGTACACAAATCCCTGCGCATTTCCCTTAAGCGATATTGAAATCAATTCATCATATACGCCGCCTGCTTTGTTAAACACAGGCTTTAGTGCAGCATACTTATTATATTTTGAAACGATCCGTGAAACATCGCATTGTTTTAAAATATCGCCCATCTCGGCATAATCTTCTTTAGCTTCCCAGATACCTAACAGCATATCATACACTTCATCCCGCTTTGCAAACTCCGCATCAGTCCCAAGAATTTCTTTCAGCAGCGATATTGCACCCTGTTGCTGTCCGTTTTTCTCATAATATTTTGCCAGCAGAAATCTGACATCCAAGTTTTCTGAGTCTATGGCAAGCGCCCGCTCAAGGTAGCCTATTGCCTCGGGATAATTATTGTGCGCTGCACATACAACAGCCTTTTCATATTGATAATCAAATGAATGATATCTGTAATTGTTTACTGATAAAATCACTATCACCAGTAGACACGACATTAGTAAAACAATTGAAACGGCTATTGTAATTTTTTTATTGATGTGAACCTTTGACAATCCCTTCGGAAGATAATCACGCAATTCATCCTTGATGTCATCCTCAAACGTATATTCCAGCCGCTCATTGTCAGAGTCCTTACTTGCAGCATCGTTTTCAGACTGATTTTCAACAGCTATATCTTCAATCATGACACTTATAGACTCTTTTAGCTTATCTTCAAGTTCTATATCAAAATCAGGTACGATTTTTATCTCTTCGCCGCAATTCTCGCAAAGCAGTTTCCCCTCTCCCAATTCATTACCACAATTTGGACATTTCATGCTTTACAGACTCCTTAAAACAGCCCCGTTATCACTCCATTATCTGTCACATCAATATTGTAAGCTGCCGGATTTTTGGGAAGCCCCGGCATCGTCATAATCGCTCCAGTAAGTACTACCACAAAACCTGCACCCGCCGAAACATAGACCTCCCTTATGTTCATGGTGAAACCTTCCGGTCTTCCAAGGAGTGTCGGGTCATCGGAAAGTGAATACTGATTTTTTGCCATGCATACTGGCAGACTGCCAAAACCAAGATGCTCTAGCTTTTCAATCTGCTTCATGGCAGCAGACGCGAATACAACATCTGCGGCGCCGTATATTTCCTTTGCAACACATTTGATTTTCTCTATGATCGGAAGTTCATCGTCATAAATTGGCGCGAAGTGACTCTCCTTTGTCTCCAGCGTATTCAATACAGCATTTGCCAGTTCAATACCGCCTTGCCCGCCTTTTTCCCATACCTGGGAAAGTGCAAAATCACAGTTTCTGCCCTCACAGAACTTTTTCACAAACGCTATTTCATCCTGCGAATCCGTCACAAATGCATTTAATGTGACAACAACCGGCACTCCATATTTATGTAAATTTTCAATATGCTTTTCCAAATTCACAATGCCTTTTCCGAGAGCATCAAGATTCTCTGTATTTAATTCACTCTTTGCTACCCCTCCATTGTACTTTAATGCGCGAATTGTTGCCACAAGCACTACAGCGTCTGGGGTAATACCTGCCTGACGGCATTTAATATCAAAAAATTTCTCTGCACCAAGATCTGCTCCAAACCCAGCTTCTGTCACAACATAATCCGCCATCTTAAGTGCTGCCTTCGTCGCACGGACACTGTTACAGCCATGTGCAATATTGGCAAACGGACCACCATGTACAATCGCAGGTGTATGTTCAAGCGTCTGTATAAGATTTGGCTTTATAGCATCCTTTAACAAAGCAGCCATAGCTCCTGTCGCATGTATCTGTCCTGCCGTAACCGGCTCTCCATCATAATTATATGCCACAACCATTCTGTCAAGGCGCTTCTTCAAATCCTCCATATCCTCAGCAAGGCACAATACCGCCATTATTTCTGATGCCACAGTAATTACAAAATGATCTTCTCTAACAAAACCATCCATCTTACTCCCCAGACCGACGACAACATTTCTCAATGATCTGTCATTCATGTCCAGGCATCTTTTCCATACAATCTGCCTGGTATCAATGCCCAGTTCATTTCCCTGCTGTATATGATTGTCAAGAAGCGCAGCACACAAATTATTTGCTGATGTTATTGCGTGAAAATCACCAGTAAAATGAAGATTTAAGTCTTCCATAGGAACTACCTGCGCCATTCCTCCGCCCGCAGCCCCCCCTTTAATACCAAAACACGGTCCGAGTGACGGCTCACGAAGTGCAATGACTGCCTTTTTCCCCAGTTTTCCAAGCGCCTGCCCAAGGCCGACGCTGGTTGTAGTCTTTCCTTCCCCTGCAGGAGTCGGATTGATTGCTGTGACAAGTATAAGCTTGCCGTTTTCCTGATTCTCTATTTTTTTCAGGTATTCATTGGATATTTTTGCCTTGTATTTTCCGTATAATTCAAGATCATCCACTGTCATATCCAATATTTTTGCCACCTCAGTAACAGGGTATAATTCAGCTTCCTGAGCTATTTCTATATCAGATTTCATTTATCATAATCCCCCATTCCGCCAATCACCGTCAATTCAGGCATCAGCACAATTTGTATTTTAATAGAATAACATTTATCATGTATGCTGTCTATATTATTTTTCTTACCACTCCTGAAACGCATAACAATTCAGCCTTCAGCTTCCTGTTACAGACATCAGCATTACGAAAATTCTATTTTTTTAAGAGATTTCCTGCCAACTCTTCGAGTTGTGAGATGTCTGCCGTCTTTAAAGCGGATTTGATGGTTACTGTGGGTTCCACTATATTGAGTGCCTTTGCCCCTTCTAATATTGCTGTCATGCTCCTCGCAGCTGTTGGTCCCCATGACCCGTTTTCAATAATTCCAACAGTGCGTTTTTGATAATTTTTCGCTTTGAGTTTATATAAAAAGCTCTCCATAGGCGGAAACACACCGGCATCATATGATGCTGCCGCAAGTACCAGATGACTGTATCGGAACGCATCCTCCACTGCCTCATGAATATCATCCCGACACAAATCCGAGATAACTACTTTTTTCGCACCATTTGTTTCCAAAATCTCTTTCATTTTCTCTGCCGCTTTCATTGTATGACCATGAATTGATGCACAGGCAATCAAAATCCCTTCATCCTCTGGTTCATAGCTACTCCATATCGCATACTTGCCAATATAGTAATCCAGATTTTCGGTTAAAACAGGTCCATGCAGCGGACAGATAACCTGGATATCCAGCGAAGCCGCTTTTTTCAATAAAGCCTGCACCTGCATGCCATATTTCCCACAAATATTAATGTAATATCTTCTCGCCTCACATGTCCATTCCTCATCCGCATCACGTGTTCCAAATTTACCGAATCCGTCAGCACTGAAAAGCACTTTTTTTGTCTGTTCATATGTAACCATAACTTCAGGCCAATGAACCATTGGAGCCATAAAAAATTGCAGTGTATGTTCACCAAGCGAAAGCGTATCTCCCTCTTTTACTACAACTTCTTTTCCTTCTGTATTCACGTCGAAAAACTGTTTTAACATCTGAAATGTCTTTGCATTTCCGACAAGCTGCATATCCGGAAAACGCTCCATAATCTGCAAAATACTGCCGCCGTGATCCGGCTCCATATGCTGAATAATCAAATAGTCTACTTTTCTTACACCTAATGCCTCATCCAGATTTTTGAGCCAATCTTCTGTCACTCTCGGATCTACAGTATCCATTACTGCCACCTTTTCATCCAAGATAACATAGGAATTATAAGCCATTCCGTTCTCTAATACGTACTGTCCTTCAAATAATGTGATTTCTCTGTCGTTGACTCCCACATTCATCACATTTTGTACCACCTTTTCCATACCTTTCTCCTTCCGTTACTTCTTTACAAATTTTCTTCCATATAATTCTGAAACTGTTCCATACTCATCAGAATGCGGCGGGGTTTGGTCCCTTCTTCCGCACCCACTACGCCCGCCTCCTCAAGCTGGTCTACAATGCGGGCAGCACGATTAAACCCAATCTTAAACACTCTTTGAAGCATTCCGATAGATGCCTTATCTTTCTCAATCACAAACTTTGCAGCCTCGACAAAGTAGGCATCTACATCATTTCCACCTCCCACACTGCTTACTCCCGTTGCTCCAGAAGAAGTCTGCAATGTCTTTATCTTTTCTTCTATGTCATTGTTATATGTATTTCCAAGCATCTGATTCTTTAAAAAATCAACCACATCGGACACTTCCGAATCGGATACAAATGCCCCCTGCACCCGTGCAGGTTTTGGAAATCCCTGGGGATAAAAAAGCATGTCACCTTTTCCCAAAAGCTTCTCCGCACCATTCATATCAAGGATAGTACGTGAATCCACACCACTCGATACACTAAACGCGATACGGCTTGGCATATTTGCCTTAATAAGTCCTGTAATGACATCCACGGAAGGACGCTGTGTGGCAATTACCAGATGAATGCCGCAAGCACGCGCCAGCTGTGCAAGACGACAAATGCTTTCCTCCACCTCTCCTGATGCCACCATCATCAAATCAGCAAGCTCATCCACAATAATTACTATCTGCGGAAGTTTTTGCAGCGGTTCACCATCAGGTGACAGTTTTCCCATCTCCGCAGCTTTATTAAATCCTTTCAGATCACGTACATTTAAATCTGCAAATTTTTTGTACCTGTCATTCATTTCAGCTACGCCCCAATTCAACGCAGCCGACGCTTTCTTCGGGTCTGTTACGACCGGAATCATTAGATGTGGGATGCCATTGTATACACTCAGTTCAACCACTTTCGGATCAATCATAATCAATTTTACATCCGCTGGATCTGCTTTATATAAAATACTCATAATAATCGTATTGATACATACTGATTTGCCAGACCCTGTCGCCCCTGCAATCAGAACGTGGGGCATTTTGGCTATGTCTGTGACTACCACCTGCCCTGCGATATCCTTACCTACCGCAAAAGCAAGATTAGAGGGAAATTTTTGAAAATCATCTGATTCCAACAAATCCCTGAGTGCAACTGCACTATTCTCCTTATTAGGCACTTCTATACCTACTGCAGCCTTTCCTGGTATCGGCGCCTCTATTCTAATATCTGTCGCCGCAAGATTCAGCTTAATATCATCTGTAAGCCCTACAATCTTACTGACTTTAACCCCCTGCTCCGGCTGCATTTCATATCTTGTAACAGAAGGCCCCTGACTAATATCTGTAATAGTTACCCTGACACCAAAATTCTGCAATGTCTGCTGGAGCCGCAGTGCAGTCTCTTTCAACTGGTTGGCAGAATCACCCTTTTTCCCATCACCTTTTTTCAAAAGTTTTAATGGCGGAATAACATATTTTTTTGGAACATCCTCCTCTGCTTTTGCAACATGTTCCTGTATACTTAATTCCTCCTGTTGAATTTGTTCGTGGTCATTTTTTGTTCTTTTCTCCGCCGACGGCTTCTGGATAACGGTGTCCTCCGTCACTGGTTCAGGCATACTGCTGATTGCTTCCTCATCATACACTTCCTGCATATAGGAATCACTTTCGAGTTCATCTAAAAATGATCGCTTAGCAGACACACCCTCATTATTGCTGAAATAATCTATAACTGCCAAGTTCTCATCATATGCTGCCTCATCATTTACTCTGTCATCACTTAATGTCTCACAATATGTTTCTTCGCTATCCAATGGTTCATCATACATTTTCTCATTCGATACATCTTCATTATATATTTCACCATTGAAGGAATCCTCACTATATAAACCATCATTATATTCATCTCCATCATTTGATTCACCACTGTATCGCAGCTCATTAAATGGTCTTGCTTTGATATCTTCAAATGAATCCGCATCAGTCATACCCGCTTCATCATCAAGCAGGACAATCTCATGAATATCCTGCTGCTTTCCGACCTTGAGTGTTACAGCTGAACTCGACGCGACTCCTCTTGCCCTTTTGTCCATTCTCCTGATATTTTTTTCAGAAACTTCACTCTTTTGTGCTTTTGACCGTACGGATCGTTTTGGGCGAATCTCCTCCTCATACTCTGGATCCTCGTATTCCTCGTAATCGTCATATTCTTCCCTTAAGCTTTCCCTGTATTCTCTCATTCTAACTGCATCCTCCCTTGCAGTCTCAATAAGGTAGGATCCGCCTTTTTTCACCCCTGAAAGAAAACTTTTTTCAGTTATAAATACAACACAGATAATTCCAAGCACTATAATAACAAAAAGGGTTCCTCCAAATCCCATTAAGTTATACATACCATGTGCGATACATCCAAAAAAAACGCCTCCGCCTGAGCGATGTTCTATTGATGTCTGGTACAATTCCCTTACAATTGATTCACCTGCAAGCAAAGTCTCCTGCTTTGCAAACATATATGCCAAAACACCCAAAAGAACAACCAGAATTACACTGCTCACCATTTTAACCACGGCAACTGTATTCCCTTTATTTGATATGCCAAAAGCAAAACCAAGAAACACCATAATTGGGACAAGATAGGCAAGCAGTCCAAACAGACCAAACATAATATTACTGATTCCAGTAGCTGCAGCTCCGTGAATCAGTCCGATAACACATAAAAAAATGAAAATAGCAACTGCAAATATGAAAATCAGCATTACCTCATTTTTTACAGCAATATCAACATTTTCCCTAGTGGGTCTGGCAGGTGCTTTTTTTCCTCTTGTACCCGATGCGGTTCTTTTTGCATTTTTCGTTGATGTACTCTTTTTTGTATTTGTTCTGCTCCTTGATGCACTATTTCCCGATGCAGATGCCATAATACTTTCCCCCCAAATGAGTTTTACATGATATTATAGCACTTTTTTTGAAGCTTGTCATTTTTTTTTGAAAATAAATCTCTTAAATCTATTTATTATTGCATTTTGTAGGATTTCTTACTGTGTGCAATCAATTCATGCAATTTTGCCACAGCCTGGGAAATGCCGCCAATTTCACAGATAATCCCCTCTTTTACTGCTTCCTCGCCTTCCAGCACACTGCCGACATCCTTAGTAAGTACTTCTGTCTCCATCATTAGTTCCTCATATCTTTCCTTAGAAATCCTACAATGTGAACACACAAATCCTGTTATGCGGTTCTGTACTTCTCTAAAATAATTAAATGTCTGGGGGACACCTATCACCATTCCGTTCATCCTGACTGGATGCACAACCATTGTTCCAGTAGGAACAATGAACGAATAATCCGTACTTACAGCTATTGGAACACCGATGCTATGGCTTCCCCCCAAAACCAAAGATACTGTAGGCTTACTGAGCGATGCTACCATCTCTGCTATGGCGAGCCCTGCTTCAACATCTCCCCCCATTGTATTTAAAAGTAATAATACTCCGTCAATTTCACTGCTGTCTTCTATTGATGCAAGCTGCGGCAATAGAAGTTCATATTTTGTCACTTTAGACTGATTTCCTGCATTTTCATGTCCTTCAATCTCCCCGACGATTGTTATCAGATGAATTTTGTGATTGCTGTTATTTTCATCCAAAGTTACCTGACTTTCTTTTTCTATCTTTTCATCCTTGTATTTTTTGTTTTCAAGTTCGTCATTACTTTCTTTTTTTTCCCCATTCTGATTATTCATGACAATCCTCCATTCTTTACTTTTAATCAAAAAAAGAACTCCTTTCAGAATTCTACCTGACAGAGTCCTTTTTAGTATATACAGATACATACTTCTTTTATTCAATATCATAAAAATCTTTTCCAGACATATCCTTTAAATCATAATCATCATTTCCTGTCGGTTCAAATGCAAAATCCATTTCTTTATGTTCTCTTCGTTTTGGAACTGGTAAAGGATTTTCTATATATTGAACCTTTTTGTCCTCCAAGTCGTCAAGTACGATTTCTTTCATAGAAGTATCTGGAACTGGACATATTACTGGATCCACCACAACTGCCACGTTTGTCTGTACAGTATTTTGATCTGGTACGACTTTCTTACTGCGCCTATATCTGTTATAAAAAATCCGAACTATAAACGACACAACAGCACACAATGCGGCTCCAATAAAAAATTCCATGTTCTGCATGGTCACTTCTGCCAGACTGCCAACATATGCCGGAATAACTGATACAATAACACCTGCTGTAAATCCGATATACCTGTTTGATATATTTTTCACTATAAAATAGACCATTAGAACAGTTAGCACTTGATACAATATATTCAGGTATACCCCTGCAACAGTAAAATTACCAAAAAGCAAAAAAGCCAGATACAAGTTATATATATACAGGGACTGCATATGGAATCCGTCAGCAAAAGCAGCCACTAAACCATTAGCGCCTAAGCTGGCTTTTGCCGCATTATAAATGTCCTCATTAATGCTTACTTTGTCCATCAAATTATTAATATAATATATTCTTACACCAATTGCTATACATGTCAGAATAAATAGAAATAAAACTGACATCCAACCTTTATTCTTCATAATCAAATGTGTGTGAGCGCCTGTTCAATGTCAGCAATAATATCATCAGCATCCTCAATTCCCACTGAAAATCTTATTAAATCTGGCTGAACCCCGGCCTCTATAAGCTGTTCATCATTCATCTGCCTGTGTGTATGACTTGCGGGATGAAGCACACAAGTCCTCGCATCCGCCACATGAGTTACTATTGCTGCAAGCTTCAGGTTATCCATAAAGGCAACACTGACCTCCC
The DNA here is from genome assembly GCA_029068555.1 of Lachnospiraceae bacterium. Lineage (GTDB taxonomy): Bacteria > Bacillota > Clostridia > Lachnospirales > Lachnospiraceae > COE1. The sequence goes on along the minus strand of JAIECJ010000217.1, from coordinate 1,215 downwards.
TGCCTCCCTTCAGTCCAAATGAAATTACTCCACAAGTACCATTTGGCATATATTTCTGTGCAAGTTCATAGTATTTATTAGACTTTAATCCTGGATAGTTTACCCATGCAACCTTATCATTACTCTCCAGCCATTCAGCAACTTTCAATGCATTTTCACAATGCCGTGGAACTCTTAAGTGAAGCGTCTCAAGACCAATGTTAAGCAAAAATGAATTCATAGGTGATGGAATAGACCCTAAATCTCTCATCAGCTGCACTGTTGCTTTTGTAATGTATGCTTTTTTCCCAAATTTTTCAGTGTAGGTTACACCATGATATGACTCATCCGGAGTCGTAAGCCCATGGAACTTCTTACCATATTTCGCCCAGTCAAAATTACCAGAGTCAACTATTGCACCGCCAACACTCATAGCATGTCCATCCATATATTTTGTTGTTGAATGTGTTATAATATCAACCCCATATTCAAACGGTCGACAGTTTATTGGTGTAGCAAATGTATTATCTACTATCAGTGGAACTCCGTGAGCATGAGCAACCTTAACAAACTTCTCAAAATCAAGAACAACCAATGCCGGATTTGCAATTGATTCAGCCAACACGCATTTTGTATTTTCCTGAAACGCCTTATTCAATGCATCTTCATCAGCATCGGGATCTACTATTGTACATTCAATACCCATTTTTTTCATTGTAACAGTCAAAAGATTGAAAGTCCCTCCATAGACAGTTGATGAAAGAACCACATGATCTCCGACCTCACAAATGTTAAACACCGCATAATAATTTGCTGCTTGTCCTGATGAAGTAAGCATAGCCGCTGCCCCACCTTCCAATTCACAGATTTTCTCCGCGACCATGTCATTTGTCGGGTTTTGGAGTCTCGTATAAAAATAGCCTTCCTTTTCCAGATCAAATAATTTTCCCATTTCATCAGACGTCTCATATTTATACGTTGTTGACTGATAAATTGGCAAAACTCTTGGTTCTCCATTCTTTGGATGCCATCCTGACTGAATACACTTTGTCTCAATAGAATAATTATTACTCATACTGTAAGCTCCTTTATATAATAACTTTTATGATGTAGTATATCACAAGATTACGCAAAATTCAACAAATGAGTATGTCTTTATCACGGTAAACGCACGATTTTGTGTCTATCCGCTAAAGAAAAAATCTGATATATTATATTTAGTAACTGACAATCCCC
>JAIECJ010000216.1 GCA_029068555.1 Lachnospiraceae bacterium | reverse complement strand
CATATTATCTGTTGAAGTATCTGCAAATACCGCTTCCGCAACACGACAGTCTTCCGATATACCAACTGCATCTTCCTCTGTCTTTGCCGTATCTACCACTACCCTATCCGTACTCTCCACAATCTTAAACTCCTCAGCGATATCCCTCTTATGATAATCATACATGGTAGGCAGCACATCCTCCGCACTATAATCAAGCTTCTCCATTTCATCCACATAACCAAACGCTGTATAAAGATTCTCACTCACACATGCACTTATCATGCAAATATCACTTTTCGCCTGCTTCTTCTCTGCCTTAAGCCCATCAAGTTCATCGGCACTATTCATACTCCAGATTTGATACTCTCTGAAATCTTCCGTAGTCTTACATTTTCTTTTGCGAATAAAGCGCTCCTTATAAATCTCCTTCTGTCGGTTGCCCGCATCTTTCAGAGTCTGCTTTGCCTCTACTTGTAAACGTATAAGATCAGCTACGCTTGAGACATCATTCTTACAAATAAAAAGATACTGCTCCTGCAAAAACTGCATTCGTTTTATCTCTTTCGCCATTTCTGCCGAATGGCATTGATAGCATTTCTTTTCTATCAATCCCAAACGATACATCTTGGCATAATACCTCTTCTGCATTGGTGTCAGATTTGCACGCTTCACATACAGAATACCTTTTGTCTGATACCTTCGGTAATACTGACCATAGCCATACTTTAAAATCACAGGCAGCTCTTTCTTTGAAAAAATATCATCCAGCTTATCCAGCCGATGATAAAGCTTCATTCCGGGTATTCTCACGCTCAGATAATCCTTCCCCTTAAACTCATACCCCATCCGTTTCATCAGGAAAATAAAATGCTCCAGACTGCCGGCATAAGAAAGACAAAGCTTTGCATCATTTAAAATATAATCCTTGAAGCTCTGCTCATACTCCCACTTCTCCTTGGACATATTCACAGGATTTTTTACATACTCTGCCGGCATAATCTCCAGTCCCAGCATTTCACAATACTTGTTAGTAGCCGGCTGCAGGTGATTCTTCCAGTTTTCCTTGGAAGAATTATACTTTCCTCCCGTCACCAGATTTACGCTGTTCCAAATAATGTGTATATGGGTATGTTCTTTATCCGTATGAATGGCATAAACCGCTTCATATTCGCCTTTTAGAACATCCACCATAAAACCTTCCGCAACAAACCTTGCCTGCTCTGGCGTTACCGCTTCATCCGGCGGAAAGGATATAATCACATGATATCCCTGCCTCTTACCTGACTTCCCATGCACCTGCTTCGTATCTAACATCTGCTCATATGCCGAATCCGGCAGGCAGTTCACACTGCCCACCAGACGACATTGCTCCGTCTTATCCGGATTCCGAATATACTCCAAAGCATTCTTAAGATGTGCCGCCGGATTACCCTCGGTGGCACAATGGATATTTAAGATTTTTGTAATCGCCATACATCCAGCACCTCCCTGAATATCTCCAGCAGTCTGTCCAATTTTACTTCCATACTGATTAAATCGCTGCTCCTAAGAAACCTGTTGGTATTTACCATTCTGGCAATCTGATTTACATTCACAGCCACACCACTGACCTGTCTTATAAGGTTTGCCCTGTCCTCTGCAAATGTGCTGTCTACATTACCCTTTCCATGAATCAGTTCCCTGATATACCTGCTGCGGTTCATCCCAACCTTGGCAGCATTTTCATCTACCAGTTCAAGCTCTGCTTCTGAAACCTTAACCGTTATCTTATGCTCCTTCAAATCCGAGCGATACTTTTTTCTTCCATCTGCCATACACACATTCTCCAATCTCTGTTAATCTCTGACCATTCTTTTTTATCAGTCCCATAGTCATCTTCCTCACCTTCTGTTGTAGTGTTTATTCTTTTTGCACCTCGCACGATGTGCTCGGTGTGTTTTGCGTTCACACTCCTCATCTTCCTACGAGTGAAATTCGGAGTGTTCACTTGTTTTGCAAGATGCGGAAAAGGTCAGACCTTTTCCCGAAAAAATATATAGCTGACTATGCAGCCATCATTTTTTCGTCTTGGCAGGGGCTCCTGCACTCCATATAATTACAGCCACAAGTGACTGAATATACGATAATTAGGATAATATTCTGTAAGACAAAGATTCTTACATTCGCCGCCTTGTAATACCAAACTGCTTTACAAATCTGAGTTTTTGCTTTACAGAATGTCTTACAAACACCCTTTGTCTTACAGAAAATCTTACAATCCCGAAAAATAATCCAATGCTTCATCAGGCAGTTTATCTGAAACCTGTGGTAATACTCCGGTACTTTCCAAATCATCAGTAACCGCCGTAACAGCTTTAACTGACTCAGCAGTTCCGGTTCCCGAAGTTGTATCTGACACACAACTCTCCACAGCAGTCTGTAAAACAGCAGCCAAATCATCACTTACTACCATCTTGCTCTCCAAAGTCTCTATCACAACCTTTTCCACAAGATCCGGCAGAGCCTGAAGCAAAGCGTTCCGACATTCCTCAAGCTTTGCCCCAAGCTTTTCTTCCAGCTCTTCATTTTGTGCTTTCTGCTCTGCAAGTGTTTGGGTAGCTTTCTGTTCCTGCTTTATTCCACGTATATATGACAACAAAACCGTTTTGATAAAATTGCTCTTTCCGCCCTTTAGCACTGCCTTAAATTCCGGACTGTCAAACTGCTGAAAATAATCATAGATTTCCTTATCTTCTCTCTTCAACAGATTCAGCCTGAAATTAATCATTGCGGTATTCCTATCAGCCATACCAGCACCTACCTTCTATACATCGCCGTCGCAATAAACTCATACCCGATGGCATTGGCTTTCACATCCTCCATATAACAGATATGCTCTCCTGCCGTCTTCCCATAAAGTCTCATCACAACTGCTCCACCGCCACAGTAGATAATCGGTGTTATCATCGGATTGTAACCATTTTCCTTAAGCTTGCCCTCCACCTGCTCTGCAAACAGGGCAAGCTGTTCCTTAATGGTTTTCACAATCTCTGCTGACATTCCTCTGCACTGTCCGTTGTTCATCACTGCATGAATTTTATCCTCCGCCAGTTGAACATTAAACTGATTGTAAATCACATTTTGAATCTTACGGGTACAATCAATCAAAGCCTGTGGATGCGAAAAACACTCTGTTTCCACAGGTCTATGGTTTCTCACATGCACCACATCAATGGTTTTAGAACCTATATCCACCACAAGCTGGTCTGTCTCCATATTTCCCAGTCTGTTTGCGACTGCCGCATAGCACTGTGGGAAGATTTTAACATCCACAATTCTGCACGAATACTTCTCTCCACAATACTGAAACTCCTGAAAACCTCGGTCCAGATACTTCGCAAACACATTCTTCTCCTTACCGATTCTTCCAAATGGTGTACCTGCCGCAATCACCACATTATTGTGATGATGCAAGTCATTTCTTTTTAACTCTTCAGCAATGGCTGCCAAAGTTAAGATAAAATAGTCATCATCCTCTGTCTTTTCATCCTTCATGGCAAGACGACCTTCTCCAACCTTGTAATAACTGCCTTTATAGAAAATAGTATTTTCCTTAAAGGCTGACTCCGTTGGTATCTTTGTAACACCATTTTCCATAACCATATGTGGCAGCTTAAGGCTGCAAAAGCCATGATCCACTGCCACTATCAAAACATTCTTCTCTTTTATTAGCATAAATCAAGTCCTCTCTTTCTCCGGCTCCACGCCAATCTTTAAATTAATCTGTAAAATAATTATTATTCCGTTGCCAAAAGTCTCCACAAAGGAGCCCATCTGCATCAGTAGTAATGATAAACAACAGTTAGTAGCACTTCTTCCTCTGCTACCATCCTCGCCTGCTCCCGCAATATCCACATTTCCATAGTAGATGCCGAATTTACAGGCTTGTGCTTTGCAAGGTATTTAATTTCAATACTCTCAAGCATCTCATAAGCTTCCTCATTTACCCCCAAAGCTTTTTTCTTAAGCCTGCCAAATCGTAAGAGATTTCTATATCTGTCTGGTGCATTTTCTTTCATATACTCCATCCAAAGGAGTCCGTATTTTCCAACATTCACATTCTCTGTTGCCATTGAAATGTTTGGATAAAACAGACCATCTCTTTCTTCATAAGCAATGCCTAATTCTTCAAAAATTGTCATAGTTTATACCATCCTTTCCAAACTCTTCACAGAAAAAGTGGCTTGCTGATTGTAGCAACCCACCGCTTTTGCTATAATCTTGTTGCTATACATAATGAAGCTGCTCTCCAGCTATGCCAATAACTGATACGGGAGCAGCCTTTTTATCTGCCGTCATTCCAATCCCTCCGGTTCGGAATCTTCCTTTTCAATAATTTCCAGAACATGCTTAAGTGGAATCAGCACTTCTTTATCCAATTCTGCATCTTCCTCCATAAACTGTAACTCCTCAAGTATCGCCTCCAGATACATCTGAATCCGCCTTGCAACCCTTCGACCACAAACCACTTTAATCTCATGCTTTAAACAGCACTGAATCAGATAATCCTGCTTTGACAATCCGCTTAATGCCACCTGCACATCCAATTCATCTGCTTCCTCAGGCGACATCCGGAATGCCACTATTTTATTCCTCCATCGGTTGCAATTATCATATCTTTTCTCGCTCATAGCCATCCTCCTTGCTTCTGAATCATGTTCTTACGAATTTGCAATAAGTGCAATTTTCTAAGCTACATAGCTCCCTTACCCCTCCATACAAAGTTCAAGACTTGCATTTTCCATATCAAGCCTGTCTGCCATCTCAATCTGCTTTGACGGAAACAGATGAGCATACCGATAGGTAATATCAATACTCTCATGCCCCACTCTGTCTGCAATCGCCACCGCCGAAAATCCCATATCGATCAGAAGTGAAATGTGTGAGTGACGTAAATCGTGGATTCTTATCCGCTTAACCCGGGATAATTTACACCCTCTCTCCATCTCATGATGGAGAAAACTTTTTGTTACTTGAAATAAACGATCGGTTCGTTTGTACCCATAAATCATTGAAATATATTCCTGTATTTCCTCTGCCAGAAACTTAGGGAGCTTAATAACACGATTGCTTTTCGGTGTTTTTGGTGTAGTAATCAGATCCTTCCCCTCCAGTCTCTGATATGACTTGTTGATACGGACTGTATTTTTCACAAAATCAAAATCCTCAGCCGTAAGTGCAAGTACCTCGCCCAGTCTTGCTCCTGTCCAATACAGCATTTCAAATGCATAAAAGGACTGCGGCTTATCCATAACAGCCTCCGAAAAACATTTATACTCTTCCTTTGTCCAGAACAGCATTTCCCTAACCTCCTCCTTACCCATACACCCCGCCTGCCTTGCAGGATTACTTTTTAACTGATAATACCTGCAGGCATGATTAAAAATACAGCTAAGCTGATTATGAATCGTTTTCCTATAAGTAGCTGACAAACCTTTCCCATTTTCATCCTTCTGTGCCATCAGCTCATTCTGCCATTTCATAACATCCGAAGCTGTGATTTCATTCATTTTCTTATTTTCAAAATAAGGAAGTATTTTTGTTCTCACAATATGCTCCCTATTTAGTCAAGTCTTTTTTCCTTATTTTTCAAGGATTTTTTAGTTACATATCTCAGATGAATGAGCCAAG
>JAIECJ010000215.1 GCA_029068555.1 Lachnospiraceae bacterium | reverse complement strand
CTCCTTTTTTCCACAAAACAAAAAAATAAATTTCGTCACTTTTCACAATGAGCTAATATAGGGAGTGAACAGTAACCATATGATGCCACAAACCGCATGATTTCAGGAACAAACCTTGTAACCGGTGCGAAATCGGAGTATACTTATAACGGACTCCTCGCAAGGGTGAAAAAGACATCCGGCACGACCGTTTCGTCATATATGCCTGATTATCTCGGCGGAATACAGAACGACCTCGTGACGCAGATTTCAGGCGCCGGAACCGTCAACGCGGTATACGGGCAGGGGTACGGACGTATCAGCCAGCGGTTTATGCCGGAGGCAGACGCAGGGGCGGCAGACACCTATTTCCAGCACGACTTATACGGAAGCACGCTGTTCGCGGCAGACGCGCAGGGCGCAATAAAGCACCATGCGGCACATGACATATGGGGAATGCCGAAAATGGTATGTGATGACAGCAGTATTGCGTCGGGGCTCCGCTTTACGACGTATGATTACGACTCCGTACTGGGTAAGCACTTCGCACATGCGAGGATGTATGACCCGTTACAGGGAAGAATGCTCGGAATTGATCCCGTAAAGAGGGGGCTGAACGGTTACGCATACTGCGATAACGACCCCGCAAACCAGACCGACCCGACAGGCGAGGTCGCAAATGTCCTCCTTGGCGGCATTGCAGGTGCAGTCATTGGCGGCGCATTCGGATTCGCAGGCTCGGTGCTGTCGCAGATGGTCGAAGGACATGGCTTCAGTGCGAGAAAGGCATGGGGAGCGGCGGCAAACGGCGCAATCGTCGGTGCGGCAAGGGGCGCGCTCATCGGATCCGGTGCAGGAATCCCGCTGGCGTTTGGCGTAAACTTTGCGGCAGGAATGGCAGGAAGCCTTGCGGAGCAGAAGATAACCGGAGCACGTATAGCGCCCGTGCGAGCAGCAGTCGACGGAGCCTTTAATGCAGTCGGCGGAAGGCTGTACGGCACAAGCCCGCTGAAAAATGCGGGGAACGCCTTTATAAGGGGTGCGCTTGAGGGTGCAGTCAAGGGCGGAGCGTACAACATGGCCGACGTGCTTGACAACAAATTGCGGAATGCTTACGGTTCGGAAAACAGGCGGAATCCAGGAACCCGAAATCCATGGAATAAGAACAACCGGAACCCATGGAACAGCAGAAACCCGAGACCGACAGGAAGCAGGAGCCCGCAGTCAGACTGCATCAAACCAAAACCGCTAAAGGGAATGCGTAATCCGAAGCGGAGAGGCAGCGGAAGCAATAGAAACACCGCACACCGCAATGACAGGTTCAGTCTCGGAAGCTTTGTCAGGGATGTCGTATCCGGTGCAGTAATGGGCGGACTGGCAAGCGTGGCTTTCTATGGGGCTGGTAAGGGTGTTGAGGCGCTAAAACGGAGCGTTCTGCAGGATATGGAGTGGAGACGAAAGCTACAGCATAAACCTAGTTTTTATTTGGTAAATGAAGTACGCCATGGAAAGTATGTTATTAGACCTGTACAAGTTTTTAAAGAATTAAATAAGTCAGCAGTGGGTAAGGAAACAATAGACTTGATAGTAGAAAACGAAATTAGTATTAATCTGATATATAAATCGGCGCCAAATTCACGAACTAGAGGACATACTGATGGAGACATCACCGAAATATTTATTAGAAATACTAGAACAGTTAAACAGACAGCTAAAACAATAATTCATGAAGTTACACATATAGTTTATGGAACTGCTCGTACAGAAAAGCATAATAGCATTGAGGAGGAATTTCTATGTGCCCTAAAATCACAGAGTCATGATAATCCGGAAATGTCACAGGATGAGATAGAACAATTATTTAAAATAATTGAGAGAACATATTCATATTTAAAACATGATTTTCAGGATTGATATGAGTAACGGTTTGATTTTTCGGGTTTTAGCTCCCCGCAGCTCTGCTGCGGGGAATTTCATTGATAATGGGAGATATAAATAAGCAGTCACGAAAATGATAAGAATACGGCTTGATTTATCGCAGATGTTTATGGATTTCATTTGTGTTAAAAACGGTAATTAACCAAGTGCCTTCAGTAAGCAGTAATCAAATATGAAGGTTTTCAATTTGAGTATTTTTGCTTGAAACACAAAATCTGTCGTTGTTGTTTTTGTGTATGTCCATTTTATTTTGGGATAGACGGACTTCATAGTAAAAAGTTATACCACAGACAAGGGTTGCAACTTCCTCGTTTCGTCTGAAGGAAGTGGTAACATAGGAAACAGATAATATTTCTATCAATGCTAAATTTATATGGGTTTTATTTTTTGAAAGCACAAAGAAAATGAAAGCAGATATGATGGAGATTCAAAACATAATCTATGAGTTATTGTATCTTGGAATTAAAACCGAGGTGCACAAAAGGTGGAAAGGTAGGTATAATAAAACTTTAAAACAACACCTCTTTGCTTTAAATGAATTGCAAAAGTGTCTGCATACAAGTGAAATAGGTGTATCACGTATAGCAATTAAAAAATTTATTGAGGATTGCGGGGCGGATTATGAAATATACAGATGTTATCCAATATTATCGGATGCACAGATTGATATGGCTGTAATGGGAGAAGACTCTAAAAAGGTAAATCAAATGATAAAGGAAATGTTTGCTGATTTAGTAATGGAGATTAAGAAATTTTTTGTCAATAAGATGAAAATAGCGAAACTTTTACGTGTAATGTGGCGCTTTCTTGAAGTGTACTTGGGTAAGTCGAGAAGATGCAATGCATGGACGAAAGAATCAGTCCCAGAGTTATGGGCTTTGACTACTGCAGCTTCGGCAATGGATGATGAAATGAGAGAGAAATATTTGCATGAAGAAAAATATTTAATTTATATTTCACATAAAATTTTTAAGAAAGTTTATGAAGACAGTCAAACAAAAGAAATAATATATTGTCCGATATGTGGTAAAGAACTGTCTGCTCTGCGGAGTGATGACTGGGCAATATTGTATAGTGCCGCTTGTAACAGGTGTGGATTTTACACTAAATATTTTTATGGTTATTGATATATTTTTATGTCATGGATGGGCAATACCCTGCAGGAACATATATAATGAGTCCCTGTACACGCGGCAGTCGACGGAGCCTTTAATGCAGTCGGCGGAAGGCTGTACGGCACAAGCCCGCTGAAAAACATAAGGAACGCCTTTATGAGAGGTGCGCTTGAGGGTGCAGTCAAGGGTGGAGCCTACAACATCGCCGACGTGCTCGACAACAAATTGCGGAATGCTTACGGTTCGGAAAACAGGCGGAATCCGAGAACCCGAAATCCATGGAATAAGAACAACCAGAACCCATGGAACAGCAGAAACCCGAAACCGACAGGAAGCAGGAGCCCGCAGTCGCACTGTGGAAGACCGAAACCGCTCAAGGGGATGCGCAATCCGAAGCGGGGAAGCAGTAGCAGAGACCGCATACACTATGCACGCCCAAATGACAGGTTCAGGTTTAGAAGCTTCGTCAGGGATGTCGTTGCAGGCGCAGTGATGGGCGGACTGGCAAGTGTGGCTTTTTATGGGGCTGGCAAGGCTGTTGAGGCGCTGAAGCGGGGTGTAGAGCGAAGACGTATACAGAAAATTGAGAATTATGTTATTGATGCTGCGAATAAGAGGGCACAATATTTATTAGAAACGAGTACACAAACGGCAGTAGGACCATGTTTATCAACAATATATGATCCAAAATTAAAAAGATTATATTACGGTTTGAATTACAAAAGTAAAAGTGTAGCAGCATTAGCTGAATATGATACGTGGCACTTGAAAGAGACTCACGAAATAATACGAACCAGAACAGCGCAATATGATAAAGCAATTCAGGATGAGATAATTAAAAATTTACCATCAAATTATGATAGAAGATTGGCGGCTCACTCTGAAGTTAGGGCATTAGATCAAGCTTTAAAGGCAAGAGAGGAGGCTGGAATGCCGGTTAATGAGTCGATTATTGCCGAGTTATACTTGTATAATTTATATATGCCTACAAGAGCAATGACAGAGGGGCAAGATAATAAAGCCCCTCTTCTTGACAAATCATCATATTTCTTAATCAGCTTTTTCCCAAAAAGTCCAATGAATCAAAGGCTTGAAACCTATCTTTTCATAAAATGTATTACCACCACCAGTCATATGTGTTGCGCCTAAGGGTTTAAGCCTGCGGTAATGCTCTGAAAGTGCCGCTGCTGCCAAACCTTTCTTTCGATATTTTGGAATAGTACATAGTGGCTCCATATAAGCGAGGTGATTTTCTGGCGTCCACCACATACCCGCATAACAGACATACTCCCCCTCGTCATTTTCAATGACAATCGAATCCTCCGGATTCATGTGCGGTGCCATTAACGTATAATATCCATGCTCAGCATCGCCATCCCAAGGACCTTCCTCTTTTTCATGGTCAAAACCTTTCCAACAGCATTCCTCTATTTTTTCTACGGAGAGCCTTTTAGGCTCCACGAAATGAAATCCATCCGGCAACGAATAATTAAGTGATTGTTCAAAGTCGAAGACCTTCTCTATATAGCCAAAAGATTGTTGGAAACCAATTTTTGCTGCTGCTTGTTTAATTGCATTTTGCCCATCAAAAATCACAAATCTGAGATGACCATCTACATGTGGCATAAATGAAACTGCATACATAACCATCTCATCCGCCAACTTCTCATAGCCTGGACGCAGACTGAAATATACATCATTTACAGGATTTTCATAAAAGACAAGACCTACTATACGTCCATTATCCTCCCAAAGTTTCCAGCGATGTACCAAAGATTTATCCATCCAATCACTAGAGAGTGCATATTCCAAAAACGGAGCAGGAACACCATTTCTCCAATCTTTTTCATATACCTCAATCATAAACTGATAAACATCCATAAAATCACATAAAACTCTAAAGTTTCTTGAGATTATTTTAGTCATAAACACATCCTCCTTATACATAATATACGTTATTATAAGTAAAATATTATGTACAGGCAAGTAGTAAGAATAGTTATAATCAACATTAATCGGGTAGGAGGTAGATAATTATTTTATCTACCGACCTCCCACACCACCGTACGTACGGTTCCGTATACGGCGGTTCCTTAGTTTTCACATACTTTCAGATATAACTCTGTGAATGTTGGGTATCCAAGTTCACGTAGTTTCTTGTTGTTAAATGCAGTCTGCAATACGAAATATCCACCACAATACCAGTTTCCGTTCCGCATGTTGGCACATATCCATGCCTTTTCTTCTTCCACACCTAACTTCTTTAATTCCCTGAATTTCGTCTTAACTTTCTTCCATTGTTTCCAGTAGATGGTTCTTATCTTATGTCTTAGCCATTCATCGGTTTCCCTTAACAGTCCCTTCATATCTGCAAGTAAGAAATAATTTACCCATCCTCTGACAAACTGCGTCAGTTTCATGGCTCTGTACTCATTTCCCCATCCGTTACTTCTTTTTGTCAGTTCTCTGATTTTGTCTTTCATTTTTGTCACTGACTTTGGATGTACCCGGAATCTGCATTTCCCTTTATATCGATAGAATGCGTATCCAAGGTATTTTACCTTGCTGATATGTGCCACGCTTGTTTTCTTTCGGTTCACTTTCAGAAAAAGTTTCCCCTCAATAAACGGAATGATATTTCTTAGGGTTCTCTCTGCACTCCTTCTGCTTTTGCAGAATATCATGCAGTCATCCGCATACCGCACAAATCTATGCCCTCTGCGTGTCAGTTCCCTGTCCAGTTCATTCAGCATGACATTACTAAGTAA
>JAIECJ010000214.1 GCA_029068555.1 Lachnospiraceae bacterium | reverse complement strand
GTACAAGAGTAGTAAAATAAATCCCCTGAAGAGTCTTTGAAAATTAAGACGAAACGCCTTTAACAGGGCGTCGGGATCATACGCATTCAGTTTGGAAGAGTATTTCCATCAGATATATGGAAGATGCAAAAGCGACAGCGAAAACAGAAATATTACATATGGCAGGTATGCATATCAGTAAAGCAAATGAAAATTTAAGTGTGGCGGTTGAATATATCTGACTGTCACACGGAAAGAATGGTTGATATTATGGAAGAAAAATCAGCATGGGATAAATTTTTTGATGAAAAAAATCCCAAAAACCCCTTGATTTTCAAACATTTACATGCTATAGTAATCCACGTAAACAAAATAACAAATCTTCAGGGCAGGGTGCGATTCCCTACCGGTGGTAAAGCCCACGAGCTTGCCGCTGACAGAGTCAGCGGGGCATGATTTGGTGAGATTCCAAAGCCGACAGTAAAGTCTGGATGAAAGAAGATATAAATATATTGTAGAGTTTGTGCCGGCTGCCAGATGGCAGGGTACTATTCTTTGAATGAAGGAGTCCTGAAATATAGCGATATATTTTGGGATTTTTTATTTTTGAAAAAGGGAGGCATCCATGACAGACAATGAATATATGCTTCGCGCAGTTGAGCTGGCAAAGCGCGGCATCGGGGCGGTAAATCCAAATCCGCTGGTAGGGGCGGTTATCACAAGAGACGATCAGATACTGGCGGAGGGCTGGCATGAACGCTGCGGAGAGCTGCATGCAGAGCGCAATGCCATTAAAAATTTTTATGCAAATCATCCAGGAGATAATCTCAGGGGAGCTACAATCTTTGTCACACTTGAACCCTGCTGTCACTATGGGAAGACACCGCCATGCACAGAGGCAATCATAGAAAATGGTTTTGGGAAAGTTGTAATTGGTTCTGCTGATCCAAATCCGCTCGTGGCGGGGAAAGGCATACAGATGCTGCGGGATGCCGGAATAGAGGTTGTCACCAATGTTATGAAGGAAGCGTGCGATGCATTAAATTATGTCTTTTTTCATTATATACACAGTAAGACGCCATATGTCGTGATGAAATATGCCATGACGCTTGACGGCAAGATAGCTACATACACGGGAAAGTCAAAGTGGATAACTGGCGAAAAGGCAAGGGAGCAGGTGCACAAAGACAGGAACCGTTATACGGGCATCATGGTGGGAGTGGGCACTGTGATAGCAGATAATCCGATGCTGGACTGTCGTTTGCCGCGGGGAGGACGCAATCCGGTGCGGATTATTGCAGACACGAATCTTCGGACACCGTTTTACAGTCGAATTGTGTCAACCGCTAAGGAAATACCGACCATTATTGCGACGGCGTGCACAGACAGTGAACGGCAGGAACTGTATCTTGAGAAAAAATGTAAAGTGATTGAAGTGCCATCGGCATCGCATGGACAGGGCATTGACTTAAAGGCACTTATGGAAAAGCTGGGTGGGCAGGGTATCGACAGTATTCTCCTTGAGGGAGGCTCGACGTTAAATTATTCCGCATTGAAAAGTGGTATTGTCAACAGAATTCAGGCGTACATCGCACCAAAGCTTTTTGGAGGAAGCGGTGCAAAATCGCCAGTCGGCGGTATGGGATTTGCGGAGGTAGCAGACTGCATAAATTTGAAAAATACACACATTAGCATGTTTGATGAGGATATACTGATAGAGAGTGAAGTCGAGAGATGAGAGCAGGAGGAAAACAGATGTTCACAGGAATCATTGAGGAAATCGGTGAGATACTTGCTGTACAGAGAAATGCGGAGTCCATGATACTGACCATAAAAGCGAAGAAAATACTTGATGATGTTAAAATTGGCGACAGCATTGCCACGAACGGTGTGTGTCTGACTGTAGTAGGGATTGGCGGCAGTTCCTTTCAGGCAGATGTCATGCATGAGACCATGAACCGTTCTGCGCTTGGAAACCTGAAAATTGGTTCCAGCGTAAACCTTGAGCGCGCGATGCGGGCGGATGGAAGATTTGGTGGTCATATGGTGGCAGGACACATAGATGGTACAGGCAGAATAACAGATATCCGAAAGGATGATAACGCGGTGTGGTACACCATAGGTGCGGAGCCGCAGATACTGCGCTATATCATAGAAAAGGGGTCTATAGCGATAGACGGAATAAGCCTCACGGTTGCAGCCGTGTCAAAGGAGAATTTCGCAGTGTCAATCATCCCTCATACTTTGCAGCAGACAACGCTTGCGGAGCGCAGAAACGGGGATTTGGTAAATTTGGAAAATGACATGGTTGGAAAGTATATAGAAAATTTTCTGATACATGGGACGCGGGATAGGACGCAAAAAAATGGCGGTCATATTGATAAGACTTTTTTAGCTCAAAACGGATTTATCTGATAGAACAAAAGGAGGCAGAATATGTTTGAATTTAGTACCATTCCGGAGGCGCTTGAGGCGTTGAAAAATGGCGGACTCATTCTGGTCACGGATGATGAGGACAGAGAAAATGAGGGAGATTTTATCTGTGCGGCGCAGTTTGCTACAACAGAAAATGTAAACTTTATGGCAGCACAGGGCAGGGGGCTGATCTGCATGCCTATGAGCGAGCGCTTTTGTGAGCGGCTTCACCTGCCGCAGATGGTGAATCAAAATACCGACAACCATGAAACTGCATTTACAGTGTCAATAGACCATGTAGATACCACCACAGGTATCTCAGCTGCGGAGAGAGGATACACGGCAAGAAAAGTCGCGGATGTGTCTTCGAAGCCGGATGACTTCAGGCGCCCAGGGCATATGTTTCCGCTTCTTGCAAAGAAAAATGGAGTGCTTGAACGGGACGGACACACTGAGGCAACTGTGGACCTTATGAAGCTGGCAGGATTGCAGGAGTGCGGATTGTGTTGTGAAATCATGGGGGATGACGGACATATGCTGCGCACTCCGCAGCTGATTGATATGGCTAAAAAATGGAATTTAAAATTTATAACAATTAAGGCATTGCAGGATTACAGGAAAAAATATGACAAGCTGGTCGAGTGTGTGGCAAGTCCGGAGCTTCCGACAGGATTTGGCAAATTCAGGGCATATGGATATCGGAACCTGTTAAACGGGGAACATCATGTAGCGTTGGTGAAGGGGGATATCGGCGATGGAGAGCGCGTGTTGTGCAGAGTACATTCTGAATGTCTTACGGGGGATGTGTTTCATTCATCCCGCTGTGACTGTGGGGAACAGCTTGCCAAGGCAATGGAAATGATAGAAGCTGAGGGCAGGGGAATTCTTTTGTATATGAGACAGGAGGGGCGGGGTATTGGACTGCTGAACAAACTCCGTGCATATGAGCTTCAGAGCAAGGGAATGGACACTGTGGAGGCAAATCTGGCGCTGGGATTCGGAGAAGACTTGCGGGAGTACTATATCGGGGCACAGATTCTCAGAGATTTGGGCGTTAAGACACTACGGCTTCTCACTAACAATCCGGACAAGGTGTATCAGCTGTCCGATTACGGCATGGAGATTGTGGAGCGTGTCCCGATCGAAATTCAGGCAAATGAATATGACGCATTTTATCTCGAGACCAAGAAGATAAAAATGGGACATTATTTATAGGAATATATAGAAAAAGAACAGAAAGGAATAAAAAAATGAAAACGTATGAAGGAAATTATGTAGCATCAAACAAGGACATCAAAATCGGTATTGTGGCAGCGCGGTTTAACGAGTTTATCACATCGAAGCTTCTGGGAGGGGCAGTCGATGCGCTCCACCGTCACGACGTGCCGGATGAAAATATTGAGACGGCATGGGTTCCGGGTGCATTTGAAATTCCGCTTATTGCTTCGAAGATGGCGAAAAGCGGAAAGTATGACGCGGTTATCTGCCTGGGAGCGGTCATCCGGGGAACAACTTCACACTATGATTATGTGTGCAGCGAGGTATCGAAAGGAATTGCCGCAGTGTCACTGCAAAATGACATTCCTGTCATGTTCGGGGTGCTCACAACAGAGAATATTGAACAGGCAATTGAGCGTGCCGGAACAAAGGCAGGCAACAAGGGATTTGACTGTGCAACAGGGGCAATTGAAATGGTAAACCTGATACGCGAGCTTGATAAATAATAGATAAAAGCATAAACAAAGAGCTTCAGTGGGAAACTGAAGCTCTTTTACGCTTCCGGACATTTTTGAGAGAGGTTCCGGAAGTACATTGAAAAAAAGGGGAAAATATCTTTTACAATATCAATAGTATATGATAAATGTGTTTATTAAGCGTATTTTTTGTGAAAAAAATGTGAACCATGTGAAATTTTTGGACGAAAAGTCCAATGACAGTCTGACCAAAAGTGTGTATGATGATATTATAGGTTATAATATTATTGATATGCGGAGGTTATGTGAATATGAGTAAAGACAATTTGATATCCTTGGATATGCGTATGACAGGAAAAGTAATAAAAAATATGATAACAAAGCGAGGATTTTCTATCAGGGAAATTCAGCAAAAGCTGAATCTGTCGTGTCCCCAGCCTGTATATAGATGGATGAGCGGGCAGACGATGCCGTCGCTTGATAATCTGTATATGCTGAGCAGTATTCTGGGGATGCATATGGAGGATTTGCTGATGACGCGAAATGACGAGATGTGGATATTACACGAGGCGGGGAATGCGGATTTCGGCGGACGTGTGAAATCATATTTCAGGGCGGTAAACGCCAATGGCTGACAATTTTCATGAAGTTAAGATTACAGAAAGTGCGCAGGAGGCCTCCTTTTTTGATGCTAATAAAATACCATATATTGTATGGCTGAATGACAGAAACCAGAGCAGCAGCTTTCCGAGCGGGGCATATTGCGTCGAGCAGTTAAGCGACATTGACACACAGTATCTGGAGCGTGTATATAGACGTTTCATGGGGATTCCGTGGGATATTGTCGAGACGCAGCGGCTCAGGATAAGGGAGATTGCAGTGGAGGATGTGGTTCAGCTGTATGAGCTGTATCAGGACGAGAGCGTTGTGCGGTACATGGACGGGCTGCTTCCGGATCCGGATCAGGAGATGGAGTACACAAAGGAATATATTCAGAATGTATATGGATTTTATGGATTTGGCATGTGGGTTCTTGAGGAAAAGGAAAGCGGTAAGGTAATCGGCAGGGCTGGACTGGAATACAGGGAAGGATTTGACGGGCTGGAAATGGGCTATATGCTCGGTGTAAAATACCAGCATAAAGGCTATGCGTATGAGGCGTGCAGTGCCATACTTTCCTATGGTGTCAGTGAGCTGGAACAGAAAGAGTACTGTTCGTTTGTCAACAAAGAAAACGCGGCGTCCATACGTTTGTGCCAGCGCCTTGGATTTGTGCCAAATGGGACGGTGCAGCTGAGTGAAATGAATTTCGACGGATTGGTGACCGAAAGGGAGTATGTGCAGTATGTGTATAGTGCATGCTGAACAAAAAGCGCAGTAAAACGATCGGAATGTGATTACATATAACGCACATAAGAAACAGGATAGCGCATAAACCAGGCAGCGGTGTGCCAGCGGCAGCCGGTGCTGCGTGAAAAAAATTTGACATTGGAAAAATGTGGTGGTAAGATAAGTTGCATAGAGCAAAGGTGCTGCGGGACAGAGTCCCATGGCGCCTTTTTTTGTACACATAAGCAAATAAGATGCCAGTGTATAAATGCTTGAGAAAAGGAGGAGAAGATTATGACAGAGTTTCAAGAAGTAATGGATGCCATAAACGCAGAAGTTTATGGAGTGTGGTTTTTAATTGGCGCTGCACTTGTGTTTTGGATGCAGGCCGGGTTTGCAATGGTGGAGGCAGGATTTACCAGGGCAAAAAATACGGGAAATATCATTATGAAAAATTTAATGGATTTCTGTATTGGCACATGCACATTTATTATAATTGGTTTCGGACTGCTGCTCGGTGAAGATTTGCTTGGCTTTATCGGAAAGCCCGGCTTTGACATCTTTACCAGCTATGCGGACTTTGACTGGTCGAATTTTGTGTTTAACCTTGTGTTTTGCGCAACGACAGCGACAATTGTATCTGGAGCCATGGCAGAGCGGACAAAATTCCTTTCCTACTGTGTGTATTCAGGCGTAATTTCCGCATTGATTTATCCAGTCGAGGCACACTGGATCTGGGGCGGCGGCTGGCTTGCACAGATGGGATTTCATGATTTTGCTGGTTCCTGTGCAATCCACATGGTAGGCGGTATCAGTGCCCTGATTGGTGCAAAGATTCTCGGACCCCGTATCGGCAAGTTCACAAAAGATAAGCAGGGAAATATCACTAAAGTAAATGCTTTCCCTGGCCACAACCTCACAATCGGCGCACTTGGAGTTTTTATTCTGTGGCTTGGGTGGTACGGATTTAACGGTGCGGCAGCCACAAGCATTGAGGAACTTGGCTCCATCTTTGTGACAACAACAATTGCACCTGCAATTGCGACAGCTGTGTGCATGGTATTTACATGGGTTAAGTTTGGCAAGCCGGATGTTTCTATGTGCCTTAACGCATCCCTTGCAGGTCTTGTAGCAATCACGGCAGGCTGTGACGTGACAGATGCATTTGGCGCAATTGTGATTGGCGCAGTCGCAGGACTGCTGGTTGTATTTGGTGTATGGTTTCTGGATTATAAGCTTCACATTGATGATCCAGTTGGTGCGGTGGCTGTACATTGCTTAAATGGTATCTGGGGAACGATTGCCGTCGGTTTTTTTGCGACAGATACAGCCCCGGCATTTGCAAGGGGATATGGAGACGGCGTTACATATGGCGCAAACCAGATATGCGGAACTGGATTGCTTTACGGCGGTGGTTTCAAATTGCTGGGAATGCAGCTGGCAGGAATGTTCAGTGTCATAATATGGACAGTTATCACGATTACAATTACATTTTTGGTTATTAAGGCGATATTTGGACTCCGTGTCAGTGAGGAGGAGGAAATTATTGGTCTGGATGCCACAGAGCATGGTCTTCCTTCTGCTTATGCTGGTTTTTCCATGATGGATATTTCAAACAGCATGATTATGGAGGAAAACGAGAATACTCAACTTGGTTCAGATAACTATGAGGAGGCATCGGAGGTGCAGAAGAATGCAGCAGTTAAGGTTACACAGATTCCAATGCCGTCGGTGTCTGGTATCTACAAGGTAGTTATTATTGCAAAGCTCTCAAGGTATGATGTGCTTCGCAAGGCGATGAATCAGATTGGCGTAACTGGCATGACAGTTACACAGGTAATGGGATGCGGCATCCAAAAAGGAGCCGGAGAAAAGTATCGTGGAGCAGAGATTGATGCCACGCTGCTTCCAAAGGTTAAGGTTGAAGTGGTTGTATCTTCCATACCGGTTGAGAAGGTTATCGAATCCGCAAAAAAAGTTCTATATACAGGACATATCGGTGACGGCAAAATCTTCGTATACAATGTCGACAAGGTTGTCAAGATTCGTACAGGTGAGGAGGATATGGCAGCGCTTGCAGATGTGGAGTAATTATATGAAAAATGTAAGTATATGGTAAAATACGTTCTGATGTAGAAAAAATATATAAATTATATTATATAGAAGGAACCCGAATGAAAAGGGTTCCTTCTATATATTTATGAACAGCCCCATGCAAAGGAAGTATACTGCAGAAGCGGCACGTCATTAAATAATTGTTTCTATAGAAAAATTTTTGTTGTTTGTCAGCTGCAGCATGCTTTGGTAATAGGTTGCCTGCAAATCAATGATTTCATTGTTCTCAGTGCGGATGACGGGCTTTGAAAAATTGTCGTGATTAATAAAAATGACATTTCCCTCCATACCATTACTGAGTGTGACCCTGTGATTGAGATAGGAGTTTGACACATTTTCAAGAAATGTCAGAATATATTTCATGTCATACTTCTGAATGCCGTCATCCTCAAAGTACTTGATAACAGTGAAAGGACACATTGCTGAGCGGTATACCCGTTCGCTTGTCATGGCATCAAAGATATCGGCAATGGTGACAATTTTAGTAAATTTGTCAATTTCATCCCCAGCGAGCCCATAGGGATATCCGCTTCCGTCGCATTTTTCATGATGCATCAGAGCAGTATTTTTGACTGGTTCGGGAATGCTGCTGTATCGTCCAAGCAGGTGAAAACCCTCCGTGGTGTGTGTTTTTACTATTTCAAACTCCTCAGGAGTCAGCTTTCCTGGTTTCCGCAGGACGCCAGTGGGAAGCAGGGATTTACCAACGTCATGGAATAGTCCGCATGCAGTTGCCATCATCTGGTCTGCCTCCGAGAAATGCAGCCACCGCGCAAGGACATTGGAAATCAAAGCTACATCAATGCAGTGACTGTAAACGGAATCGTCCTTGTTGTGCATATTCAGAAGCATATCAAAAACACTGATTTCCTGCGTATCCTGATGCAGAAGCGCCATCGTTTCTTTTAATAATTCGTTTGAGCGGAATGGTTCATTACGATATAGTGATTTCGTGAGATTGTTCTGGTAATGTTCGGAACACTGTGCAAAATTATGGGAAAAACGTTCAAATTGCCGGCTTTCTTTTGCTTTTTCCTTGCTGGACTTAGCCTGATTCGTGCTGTAAAGCCTTGAAATAGTAGTGTCCTGAATATGTCTGGACTGGTTTGCCATTGGTGTGGATAAATCTTCTACAAGTTTATCTTCAATATGTGCATAATATATGGAATATCCCTCAAGTCGTGTTATAATATTCTCTGTGAGGACAACATTTTTGGGAACAATAGTCTTATTGTCATAGGATAAGATGTCCTGGGCAGTTACCATGCCGGGCGTAAGTTCAGTAATTGGGATCTGTTTCATGGATGCTCCCCCTTTCTATGATGAAAAAAGTATTCTGATGATTATTAACATTGTAGCTTTTCTTGTCATAAAAGTCAAACATTAGGAGGTAATTACATGAAAAAATACACTAAAATTCATAAGTTGTCAGACAACAAGTTTCTTAATTTATTTAAGCTGGATGCGTTGACAGACAGTGGACGGCCTTTTGACTACTTCTTTGTGTCGAGAAGAAGTGGAGAAAACATCAAACTGTTGACAAAGGACAGTGCGGCGGAGGGGGTTGTCATTTATCCGGTTTTGCGAGAAGATCCTGGAAAGATTGTCATGATAAGGCAGTATAGATACCCGTTGGATGATTATCTGTATGAGCTTCCGGCAGGGTTAATTGACGCAGGGGAGACGCCGGATGTGGCAGCCGTCAGGGAGATGAAAGAGGAGACGGGGCTTGACTTCGAGGTGTATTCTGGTGGCGATGACGCATACCGCAGACCATTTTTTATGGGAGCCGGATTTACGGATGAAAGCTGTAATGCGGTTTTTGGGTATGCCAGCGGAGCAATCAGCCGTGATGATATGGAGGACACGGAGTCGATACAGGTTCTGATAGTAGATAAAATCGAAGCAGCGCGCATTCTCAGGGAAGAGAAGGTTTCCATCAGGGCAGCATATCTTCTCATTCATTTCCTGCATGCCGATAAGCTCGATCCGTTTGCGTTTTTGAAATAACCATTGTTGTTTTTAGAAAAAAACAGATGTTATATATGACGGAGTCATATCAAATGGTTGAAAACCGGCAGTGATCTTCAGAGAAAAATGCATACAGCGCTCACATTTTTGCTGTGCATTGGAGAGAAAGGGAAAGTGTGCACGAAAAAACAGAATGAAAGTCAGGTTGAAAGTTTTGAATATATATTAGATAACTGGCGATATCGAATAGGAAACCTTACAATATGCGGAAGAAAGCAGGAACAAACACAGATTATCAGGGAGACGGAACTGTTATAAAGGAATTTGTGTGAAAGAAATCATTCATGTTTTTTGAAAGATTATATGTTCATTTTTGGGAAAGTGTGTTATGATAGAAAGGATGGATGGTTTCAGAAAATACATTATAAAACATAAACAGAAAGGAAGGGGTAATGATGGACAAAGAGATAGTCAGGAAAGAAGCAGACGTGGAAGCGGCAGCGCTTGTAAATGGTAAAACGGATGGACAGACGATTGATAAAATAACAAATGATATTGATTCGAAGTCTGTAAGGCTGGTAGAGGAAGAAGCCAAAAAAACCGGTTTCAGATCTGAAATGAACGGTGTCGAGGTTGACTTTGAGCTTCAGTATCGTGACCGTGAAACAGATATGAAGGATATCGCAGCCAGAGTCACGGAGGATTATGTCAGAAGGGGAAATGATGCTGATACGATACAGCTGATTCATGTATATTTAAAGCCAACTGACTTCACGGCATACTATGTGATTAATGATGTGTATGAAGGAAAGATTCCTTTGTTTTAAACACTGGACTGGAAAGGGGAAACATTCAACAAATGAAGAAAGTTACAATACAGGACATTGCAGCTGAGATGGGGCTTAGCCGCAATACCGTAGCAAAGGCGCTCAACGGCGGACTGGTCTCTCCGCAGACAAGACATGCGGTGGTGCAGAAAGCATGGCAGATGGGATATACCAAGCTTGATGAGAATCTGGTGGAGGAAGTAAAGACCACCTACCGCAAAGCCAACACTGGTACAATACTGGTGTTATTTAATCAAATGCAGTCTGTGTTCTGGACAAGAGTTCTGGCGGGGATCAGCAATGCCGTAAATGACGAAGGCTACCGGATGCAGCTTTATGTCGTGAATGAAAAGGACAGGGATGGAGAGGAGGCAGGCAGACTGGTGGCCGGGGATGTAAAGGGCATTATCTTTTTAAGTGTGTTTCCTGCCAGATTTGTAAAAGGAATTGCCCGCAAAAAACTGCCAATGACGTTTTTTAACAGTCCCGTCAACGCACAGGAGTACATTAAATTTGGTGATGTCATCAATGAAGAAGGATTTTATTCCATGAATAATCTTACCGATTATCTGATTGAACAGAAGGGTTGTACCAAATTTGCATATATCGGGTTTGCGGAGGGATCGCGCATGATACAGGCAAGGTATCTGGGATTTCTGAATTCCTGCAACAAGAACCATATTCGCCTCGATGAGCGTATGCAGTATACAAGACCGGCAAACAATATCAGCTTTGGCTATGCGATGGTGGAAAAGGTGGTAGAGGATATGCCTTACATACCAGAGGCGGTTATCTGCGAGGATGATGATGTGGCAAAGCATACTGCTCTTGCCATTTTACAGAGGGATTCACAGGCGGTAAAAAAAGTCCTGATTACAGGATTTAACAATACGCTTGAACCGGACTTTTTCAAAAAAGATATCATAACGGTAGATGTGCGGATAGAGGAGATGGGAAAACGCCTTGTAAAATCAGTACTGGATAAAGTGAAGTGTCCCACAATGGATAATTCGTTTACAACAATAGCAACTTATCCAAAAATTTAAATGACAATGCAGGAAATACGTGATATAATCTGAATGACTACATAACGTGGTAATGAAAACGGCATATTATATTATAAAAGAAATGGGGTTTTATAAATGGATTACAAAATAGTAACAGATGGATCCTGTGATTTGCCGCCAGAGCTTTGCAGTGAAAAAGATATTGACGTAGTTCCTTTTTATGTATCGTTTGACAGTGAGAATTATCTGAAAGAAATTGTGGATATGCCAATCAGGGCGTTTTATGAGCAGATGGTTTCAGATCCCGCGACGTTTCCGAAGTCTTCGATGCCCTCCGTACAGGATTATGTTGATGTGTTCACACCGATTGTCGAGTCGGGAAAGGCAGTCATCTGCATATGCATCACGACGAAGTTCAGTGGATCGTACCAGTCGGCCATGAATGCGAAAGAAATGGTACTTGAAAATTATCCGGATGCGAGAATTACCGTCATGGATTCGACGTTAGATACTGTGCTGCAGGGTATTTTTGTGCTTGAGGCGGCGAAAATGTATAGGGCGGGTGTCCCGTATGAAACCGTCATCGAAGAACTTGAGAACCTGAAAAGTACGGGAAGAATATTCTTTACAGTTGGGAATATAGATTATCTCAAACATGGCGGACGCATTGGCAAGCTTGCGGGACTTGCGGGGAGTATGCTGGGAATCCGGCCGTTGATTACACTCAAGGAGGGTGAAATTTTTCCGTCAGGACTGTCAAGGAGCCGAAAGAAATCGTTGGAAAAGGTATATGACCTTCTGTGGCAGTACCTTCAGGAAGTCAATGCGACACCAGAGACATATAGCATCTGTGTGGGCTATGGCTATGACATTGAGGAGGGAGAGGCGTTTCGGAAAGGAGCGGTTGCATTTCTCAACGCAAAGGGCTTTGCCATTACGGATACAGAACTGGCCAAATACCAGATAGGTGCGACAATAAGTGTACACACAGGTCCGTATCCTTTGGGATTTGGAGTAGTGAAAAAGGCAGGCAGAGTATCATAAGATACATGCCTGTTTTTTTTATGCGCAGGGGTGCGTAAGGAAATTAGCAGCGTTGCGGCATGCACTCCGTGTGGCGATGCAGTTGGACTAATTTTAGGTAAAAATGAATATGCGGTTGACGCGGCAGATAGATTAGTATACTATAAAATTTATAGATTGAATTTTATGCGGGGGATATCCGCGCGGCAGGGAAAATGAATTGTTGTTTTACGAAAAATAGCGAAAATATGCTGTTTCCGTGAGAAAGGAAAGGTGGAAAAAATGGCAGTATACAGTCTGGAAAATGCACAGATACGCATTGGCGTGGACACGTTAGGAGCTGAGCTAAAATCACTTAAAAAAGTGACATCGGACAAAGAGTACATGTGGGATGCAAGTCCTGAATATTGGAAAAGA
This sequence comes from Lachnospiraceae bacterium, assembly GCA_029068555.1. Classification (GTDB taxonomy): domain Bacteria; phylum Bacillota; class Clostridia; order Lachnospirales; family Lachnospiraceae; genus COE1. The sequence continues at coordinate 25,052 of JAIECJ010000214.1, read as the reverse complement.
ACTTCGCCGGTGCTTTTTCCGATTGTCGGAAGCCTGAATAACGGATGTTACAGATATGACGGGAAGGAATATCCTATGTCACAGCATGGTTTTGCGCGCGATATGGAGTTTGAACTGCTGAGACAGACAGGAGATGCGCTTGCATTTGTTCTGAAATCGGGGAAAGAGACACGGGAAAAATACCCGTTTGATTTTGAATTGGAAATCGGTTACAGGATTGACGAAAACAATCTGGTGATTTCGTGGAAGGTGACAAACTGCGGAAACCAGGAAATGTATTTCAGCATAGGCGGTCATCCGGCATTTTTGTGCCCGCTCAATGACGGTGATGTACAGACTGATTGTCAGATACTGTTTGATACCAATGACACAATCATTGCGTCTGTAATAGGAAATAATGGTACGTTGTCTTCGCGCAGGAAGGCATATACGCTGAATGACGGGTATATGAATATAACAGCGGATCTCTTTGATGATGATGCACTGATTGTGGAAGACAATCAGGCGCACAAGGTGTCGCTCTGTGACAGACAGGGACAGCCGTATCTTACAGTGCGTTTCGACGCGCCGCTGTTTGGATTGTGGTCTCCTGCGAAGCGGAATGCTCCATTTGTGTGCATCGAGCCATGGTACGGGAGATGTGACAAGGATATTTTTACAGGGGATTTGTCACAGCGCGAGTGGGGGAACAAGTTGCAGCCAGCGGAACAGTTTTATGCGGAATATACAGTTACCATTTAGAATTTAATATAAAATTGTATCTATTTTACGAAAAGTATGATAAAATAATTGTAATATACAAATTTTTAGACAAAATAAGGAGGACAACATGAAGAGTATAAAGGCAAAGCTTATCATGCTGGGCGCCGTGGCAATCATTTGTACAGTTATATTGGGACTTGTCGGCATCTACATCATGAACAGCAACAACGCAAGCAACCAGGTGCTGAGTGACATTAACAATATCAATCTCAAACAGAATGAAAATACCACACAGGAAACCTCTTTTCTGTATGACTTAGATTTGAGTCATTACCAGACGATTCAGTCCAATCTTACATATATGGATGAGGCGGCTGCAGATGCGCTTACATACAGCAGAGGAGAGAGCTACAATGCGGATTTGCAGAGCGTGGCAGCGACGATTGAGAGCGTTGGCACAAATACGGTGGAACTCAATAAGCTGCTCGGTGACAGAGGGTTTCAGCGTGACAGCGGCATGTATGCCAGCTATGCAGGAGGAGACGAGAATCTGTTTTCTGCAATTACACAGATGGCAGGAGAGTCATCCTGGGCAGATGGTGTCTGGGATAATGCAGCGCTGGCATCCATAGCATCAGAGCCTGCCGGCGGTAAAAATTTTAAAAGAACATCTTATTCACATGAGATTCCGGATATCAGCAAAAGAAATACGATGATGATTCGTCTTGGCGGGAATGGTCTTGAGTACACAGGTGACGTGTATGTGACGAATATTAAGCTTGACGGAACAGAACTTTCAATAGCGGACATTAATCCGGATGTGCTTTCTGGATCATACGGTGACGGACTGGCGAATGTGGAAATAGGAACGTTTGAGGGGAAGGATGCCCTGCATATCCAGACAAAATTTACGAACGTGAACGGAAACTGGCAGGAAGTCACGACAAGAATTGATGTGTCTGGAGTCAACATTTCTGAATATAAAAACATATCATTTGATTTATACTTTGAGGAAAAAGAGCTTCCGGAAATCAGTATTGCGACAGCGTTTGATGTCAAGTACGATTTTGAGACGGAGTTGGAGAATATAAACACGATGTTCGAGTCGTATAATAAGCTTGTGGCGGAGGGAAGCGACACAGGAAGCTATCCGGATGACATGGTTGTTCTGTTAAACCAAATGCTTGCAAATGCTCCGCTGTATACGAAAGATCAGCAGATTGCAGACACACTGGCATCTGGTTTTTCGGCAAAGCTGACTGCGGTTGAGAGCATTATTGCATATGATAAGGATATTCTGTCAATAAAGTCGGAAAATAATATGCTAAATGCCAGCCTTACAGAGGAAACTACCACAGTGCGTAACAAGATAGAGGAGCTTACCAATCAACAGAAGGTGACGATGTCTGCTTTGATTTATGGCGTTTTTGCGGTGGGTGCAGTACTTGTGGTTCTTCTTACATTGTTTGTAATTACATCTGTTCAGAAGAGTATAAAGAAGTTCAATGGCACACTTTCCCACATTACTGAAGGGGAGATCATGATAAAAGCAGACACGAATGACGGAAATGAATTTGACGTGTTTGGACGCTCGCTCAATAAAATGACAGATAAACTTTCACAGGTTATCGGCAATGTTAAAGAGTATGGTGTGGAGCTTCAAAGAAGCGGCGCTGAGCTTGCGGAAATGTCAAGAAGTTCAGAGCAGACATCAGAAAATATCGACGCCGCAGTATCGGATATTGCGCTTGGCGCGACCAATCAGGCAGGCGATGTGGAAACATCCACAAATGAAATAGTAAATCTTGGTGAACTGATGGATATGATGGACACGGATATTGCAGAACTTGACGAGACTTCCATAAACATGAAGCAGGCAAGTGATGAGGCTGTGACGATTCTGGGCGAACTGAGTCGAACAAACGGAAATATGACAGACGGAATCCATAAGATTGCCAGTCAGATAACAAAGACAAACGAATCCGTAAAAGAAATAGAGGAGGCAGCAGCGCTGATTTCCTCCATAGCGGATCAGACGAACCTGCTGTCGCTGAATGCGAGCATTGAGGCGGCAAGGGCAGGAGAAGCAGGAAAGGGGTTTGCAGTCGTGGCTTCGGAGATACAGCAGCTGGCAGACCAGTCAAACAAGTCCGCTGACAGTATTTTTGGCATAATATCCAACCTCATCAATGAGTTTAAGGAAACCCTTGATATTATGGCGGAGGTTGAGACTGCAACAAGTGAACAGAATAATAAGCTTTCTGAAACACAAAGGCAGTTTGCGATTGTAAAGGAGGGCATAGCGCAGTCAAGAGACAAGACAGCGGTTATCAAGGGCGCCATTATTGAGTGCAATAAGGTGAGAAATACCGTGTCTGAGATTATGCTGAACCTGTCAGCCATTTCAGAAGAGAATGCGGCTTCTGCGACGGAGACGGCAGCAGCTATGCAGAAACTGAATAATACGATTTCAGAACTCCTGCGGGAATCACAGAAACTCATGACGATTTCCTCGCAGCTTGAACAGGATATGACATTTTTTCAGCTTGGGTAAATGGTGAAGGAGATAAAGAATACAGAGTCTTATGGAAAGATAAGATTCTGTATTTTTTTGTCTGAATGATTTTACTAAAATGAGCTAATGAAAACTGTGCAAAAGGTAAAAAGTGAAACTAAAAACACTTTAAAAATTGATTAATTTGCAAAAAAGTGATATCTTTAATATGTGCAAGACATTTTTGGGGGCTAAATTATGCTCTGTTTGCACAAAGTAAGGATAAAATCAGGTAAAAAAGAAACGGATGTGTTAATTTTAACCGGATAAGGAATATGAAAGCAACACCGAATGAAATGGTGTTTGGAAGGGAGACAGTGTGATGATAACGTATAACCAGAATAAGCGGGTATTTAAATTGGACACACCCAGTACAACCTATATGATAGGAATTGTGGATGAGGAAAATTTTGTCGGGCATATCTATTATGGAAAAAAATTGATGGATGAAGACATATCCTACCTTATGAGAACAAATGAGCCGCCTTTTGTGCCAGGCAAAAATAACAGGGAACGCTGTTCGTTTTATGATTGTTTTCCGTTTGAATATCCGACAGGCGGATTAGGGGACTATAGAGAGGGATGTATTGGTATCCGGACGGCGGGAGGACACGTGGGGAGCATGCTTTCCTATGTCTCGCACGAGATTATGGCTGGGAAACCAGCATTAGAAGGGCTGCCTGCAACATTTGGCACCAAGGAAGAATGTACAACGCTGAAGCTTTTGTGTGAGGACAAGTATGCAGGCATGCAGGTGGAGCTGTTCTATACAACATTTCACGACACAGATGTGATTACGAGGAGCGTCCGGGTAACCAATGTCGGCAGGGAGTGCTTTTATCTGACAAAGATATTTTCTGCATGTATTGATATGGATAACAGAGATTATGACATGGTATCGCTGCATGGAAGCTGGGCGCGTGAGCGCCATATCCAACGAAAAACACTCGGATATGGGATTCAGAATGTAAGCTCGTTCAGGGGAGAATCCAGCCATCAGGACCACCCGTTCCTTGCGCTTGCTGACAAGAACACGACACAGGAAAACGGCGAAATTTATGCTATGAATTTTGTGTACTCAGGCAATTTCCGCGCGCAGGCGGAGGTGACACAGTTTGACTATGTCCGCATGACAATGGGAATCCATCCCGAGAATTTCTGCTGGAAGCTGGAAAGCGGTGAGTGTTTTCAGGCGCCAGAGGTGGTCATGGTGTATACGGATAAAGGGTTTGATGCGATGACGGCAGCTTTCCACAAACTGTATAAAAAGCATTTGATTCGCAGTGAATATAAGGATAAGAAGAGACCAATTTTAATCAACAACTGGGAGGCAACTTATTTCGACTTTGACACAGAGAAGCTTCTGGCCATTGCGCGGGAGGCGTCAAAGCTTGGCATCGAAATGCTTGTTATGGATGACGGCTGGTTTGGCAGGAGAAACGCCGATGACTGTGCACTCGGGGACTGGAAGGTAAATGAGGAAAAAATAAATGGCGGTCTGGCGTATCTTGTCAGCGAGGTTAATAAGCTCGGTATGAAATTTGGTATCTGGTTTGAGCCGGAAATGATATCGCCAGACTCTGACTTGTACAGGGAACATCCGGACTGGGCGATTGCTATACCAGGCAGACCGGGTACGGAGTCGAGACAGCAGTTTGTGCTTGATTTGTCGAGACAGGAGGTCGTTGACTGCGTTTATGAGCAGGTAGCATCTGTGCTCAGAAGCGCAAATATTGAGTATGTAAAGTGGGATATGAACAGACAGCTTACGGACATCGGAAGCTATGGGCTTCCGGCAGACCGGCAGGGTGAACTTTACCATCGTTATGTACTTGCAGTGTATCAGATGCAGGACAGGCTGACTAAGGAATTTCCGCATCTTCTGCTGGAAAACTGTTCGGGCGGCGGAGCGCGTTTTGATCCGGGAATGTTGTATTTCAGCCCGCAGATATGGTGTTCTGATGACGCGGATGCGATTGAGCGCCTTGAGATACAGGAAGGAACAGCGCTGATTTACCCGCTGTCAACAATGGGGGCACACGTTTCTGACTGTCCGAACCATACAGTGGGGCGTGTCACACCTTTTGAGACCCGCGGCATCGTGGCGCTGGCAGGAACATTCGGATATGAGCTTGATGTGACGAAAATTCCGCAGGAGGACAGGGACATGATTCCTGACCAGGTTGCGATGTACCACAAGTATAATGATCTGGTCAGGGAAGGGGATTATTACCGCATCGCTTCCTACTCGAAGAATCACAAATATGACTGCTGGCAGATTGTAAGCGCCGACAGGAAGCAGTCGCTTGTCACATTTGTGCAGGTTTTAAACAGGGCAAACTTTAAGTCAAGACGCATTTTGCTTAAGGGGCTTGATGCAGAAAAGCGCTATAAAGTGACATTTGTAAATGATGACAGTATAGCGGATGTGGTTTACAGCGGGGATGCGCTCATGAAGGCGGGGCTGCTGATACCGAATCCGTGGGGAGATTTCAAGGCAAGGCTGATTTCGCTGAACGAGGCATAAAAAGCTGAGCCGGAAGATAGTGTAAACACAAATATAATTTGTGTTTACTGTAAATTACGAGAAAGCAGAACGGGGGAATAACGATGGTAAAAGCTGTAAAGCTTGCAGATATAGCGGAGAAAGTGGGGGTTAGTGTTGTCACGGTCTCGAAGGCGCTGTCCGGGCAGAAAGGTGTGAGCGAGGAGATGCGTGCCAGGATAAAGGAGCTTGCAGATGAGATGGGCTACACACCGATTCATGCGGTACAGACAGGGAGGACAAGATCCTATACCATTGGTGTGATTACTTTTGAGACATATTTTGCCAGATTTGCATCATTTTATTGGAAAATGTATCAGGAGCTTGCCACGCGCGCGGTAAAAAAGAGTTGTTTTTCCATGCTGGAGGTGATATCAAGCTATGATGAGCATAACCTCGTCCTGCCGAAGCTGATTACGGAAAATCAAAAGGTTGACGGCATCATTGTAATCGGAAGACCACGGACGGATTATCTGAAGATGCTTTATCAGAATAAAAAGATACCGATGGTTTTTATGGATTTCTATGATGATGAAGATGTGTTCGACTGCGTTGTATCAGCAAGCTTTAACGGGATGTATCGTATGACAGATTATCTGATTAAGAACGGGCATACACGCATTGCATTTGTTGGTTCGCTGATGTTTACAGAAAGTATTACGGACAGATACTTTGGTTACTGCAAGGCACTTATGGAGAACGGTATTGAGCAGCGGCAGGACTGGGTGATTAAGGACAGGGATTACAATGATGGCGTAATCGGGCTTGAGTATAAGCTGCAGCTTCCGAAGGACATGCCGACTGCATTTGTCTGCAACAATGACGTGACTGCATACGCCCTGATAAAACAGCTTGAGGAGAAAAATTACCGTGTGCCGGAAGACATTTCGGTGGTTGGCTATGACGATTACCTGTATGCTGAGTATGGCGACTCCAAAATCACGACATACATGGTTGATATGGGGGAGATGTCAAGGATTGCGCTGTCGTGTATCATAAAGCGCATCGAGAATATTTCCGTAAATGTCGGCGTGCACATCGTAAATGGCAGGGTTATAGAACGTGCCACAGTCAAAAAAATGAATTAAGGGATGACTGGTGTTTCTTTGCGGTAAGTAAGCGGAGTGACACCAGTTTTTTCTTTGAACAGCCGGATAAAATGATTGGTGTTCTCAATGCCTACCATCTGGCTGATATCCACGATCTTCTCGTCTGTGTCAAGAAGCAGTTTCTTTGCCTGGTCAATACGTACTTTGTTGAGATACTGTATCGGAGTGTACTCATAATACTTCGCAAAGTCACGACACAGACGAAATTTATTGACACCATATTCTGTGGCAAGCTCATCAAGAGAATAGGGTTTGTCATATGATATGTCAAATCTCTGGCGCATATCTGCGACATAGGATGGAATATGATAGGAGCCAGTCTGCTCAATGGTACGCACCAGATAGAGCTGTGTAAAAAAGTTTACAAGTTCCCGCGAGCGCATGACACCATGAATCTCATCATCAACAGTATTTCTCAATACCTGCTCCCATGCGGAGCGCACATCGGAATATTTGTCCAGTTTATAGATGAAATCCCCCAGCGATAGTATTTTATAATAGTAAAATTCCAGAACAGAGGTACTCACAAAACATATCGTGTATTCCCATATATTGTGCTGGCAGATAAGCTTGTGGTTTTTGCGGCAGTCAATGATGGCAAGCGAACCTTTTGTGAGGTCATATCCTGCATTGATGCCATTCGCGTTTTCACAGTAAAGTCTTCCGGCGCCTTTTGATGTGTGGAGAATGCAGAGCGCGTCAAGCTTTGCGGCTTCGTAGGAAAAGGGAGATGTGACAGAAACGCTCCTGTGGCATAATTCGTATGGAAGATATTTGCAAAAATCATACTCTCGGCTGTACGCATCCTCAAAATAATCCGACAGCGAGAAACGGTTGCTGGTTTCGGATGAAATCAGGCAGCTGAAGAATTGTGTGGAAAATAATTTCTGTGTCATTTGGCAGCAGTGCTCCTTTCTGAAATACATATTCAAAAATTCTGGGACATCAGGAATATTTAATGAAAATGAAAAATATAATATATGTATGCAATTATTATATACTTTTACAGAACGTTATGCAAGAAAAGAATATAAAGGTAAATAACGGATGATTAAAAAGTAAAAAAAACGAAACAAAACGAAAAAGAATTGCATTTAGCTAAATACAAAGCTAAAAATTAAGTAAATTTAAGCGACAATGCATTGTTCAATAGACAAAATATATAAAAATACCAAATAGAAATTAGCAAAATAGAGGAAATGACGAAAAAACACAATAATTGGATATGAATATCAATTTTAAATGGTGACTTAAAGGCAAAGTTAAATTAAACTAAAAACAAGTTAACAAACAAGTTAACGAGAAACAAAAAACAAAAGTTTTTAAAGGGAGGTTACATCTATGAAGTTTAAGAGACTTATGGCACTTGGTATGGCCGCAGTTATGACAATGTCTTTGACAGCATGCGGCGGAGATGACAAGGCGGCGGACAACAGCGCTTCAGCAGACAATAGTGCGTCGGCAGACAACAGCGCAGCAGCAGATAGTAGTGCGGCAGACAACACAGGAGATACAGCAGCAGACACAGAGGGTACGGGGGACGCAGATGCGGCAGGCGGACTTACATATGCAGGCATCACGCTTGGAGAGGACTACACAGACCTCAACACTACAATCAAGTTTATCCATCATAAGACAGACCGTGAGCAGGACGGATCTATAGCAAAGTACATTGAGGCATTCAATCAGGATTATCCAAACATCACTGTTGAGACAGAAGGCATCACAGACTATGCTGAGACGGCACTGCTGAGACTGCCGACTGGCGATGCATGGGGCGACGTAATGTTTATCCCAGCAATCGACATGGTACAGCTTGCTGATTACTTTATCCCTTACGGAACAGTGGACGAGATGTCAGAGTACATCAACTTTGCTGACCAGTGGAAGCTTGAAGGCAATTGCTATGGTATTGGTTACATGGGAAATGCACAGGGACTTTTATATAATAAGAAAGTTTTCGCTGATGCAGGAATTACAGAGCTTCCAAAAACACCGACAGAGTTTATCGCTGCTTTACAGCAGATTAAAGACAATACGGATGCCATTCCTCTTTACACAAACTATGCAGCAGGCTGGACAATGGGCGGACAGTGGGATGCATTCCTTGGAGCAATCACAACAGGTGACCAGACTTGGCTGAATCAGAAGTTTGCACATCAGGCAGAGCCGTTCAAGGACAATGGAGATGAGACAGGCGCATATGCACTGTACAAGATTCTCTATGATGCAGTGGCAAACGGACTCACAGAGGATGACTATACCACAACAGACTGGGAAGGCTGCAAGGGTATGATCAACAGAGGTGAGATTGGTACAATGGTACTTGGTTCATGGGCAGTGGCTCAGATGAAGGAGGCAGATGCCAACGGCGACGATATCGGATATATGCCGTTCCCGATTACAGTAGGCGGAAAGCAGTATGCTACAGCAGGACCTGACTACTGCTATGGTATCAACAAGGAAAGCTCAGCAGACAATCAGGCAGCTGCTATGGTATTTGTAAAGTGGATGGTTGAGAAGTCTGGCTGGTGCGATGACGAGGGCGGATATCCTATCTCTAAGACAGCTCCTACTTCTTTCGCATTTGACGGTGTAGAGGTTGTTGAGAATGTGGCAGCTCCGGACGATGAGGCAGACCTCATGAATCAGATGAACGCAGAGTGCGAACTCAACTTCAACAACGGCGGTGACCGCAAGGTTCAGGAAATCGTAGAGGCAGCAGCTACAGGCTCTATGACATATGATGACATCATGGCAGACTGGACACAGAAGTGGAACGATGCACAGTCATCACTGGGTGTAGACGTTACAGAGTAATTTAATTGAATATTTTAACCGAATTATTTTATACCACATGGCTTGCAGGCGTTACGCTTGCAAGCCATAAATCCCAAAAAGCGTGAAATATAATATGGGGAATTTTCGAGAGAAGGAGGGGATTGTATTGACTAAGACTGATACAAAAAAACCATTCAATTTCCAGAAGTGGTTGAGAAGCCGGCAGGGACAGCAGACAATTATCATTGTATTATTTTCAATCATACCATTGGCACTGCTGTTTATTTTTACCTATTATCCGTTCGTTGAGATGTTTAAGTTCAGCTTTTATGACAGAAGCTATACCCGTGTTAAGGGGTTTGTCGGACTAAAAAATTATGCGGATGTATTCCGAAAAAAAGATTTGTTCCGGTCTTTGTTCCTGTCACTCTACTATATGGCAGGCGCAGTATTCCAGCTGGCACTGGCGCTTTATCTTGCCACGATATTCTGCTTTAAGGTGAAAGGCGGAAACTTCTTTAAAGGCTGTATGTTCTTTCCGTTTTTGATTAACGGTATTGCGATCGGATTTATATTTAAGTTTTTTTACACGAGAGGATTCGTTCTTGATACGGTTCTTGGCTGGCTGGGATTTAATATTGAAAGTCTTCCGTACTGGCTCAGGGATCAAAGCATCAACAACTGGTCGCTTGTTGCAACCAGCGTCTGGAAATATTTCGGACAGAATATGGTCTTGTTTATCGGTGCGATGATGTCGGTGGATGCGTCTCTCTATGAGGCTGCAGAGCTGGACGGTGCGAATAAATGGCAGCAGTTTAAGTACATTATGCTTCCGAGTATCAAGACAATCGTTATGCTGAACCTGATTATGTCCATCACGGGTTCACTCAGTGCATTTGAGCCGGCATATGTTATTGCGTCAAAGGGTGCAAACGGTACAGCGACATACTTTGTAAAGATGCACGAAGTAGCTCATACAAGCCAGAAGATTGGTCAGGCATCCGCGATGGCGGTTGTACTGCTGCTGATTATTTTCGCTGCTACGATTCTCCAGAAGCTTTTCTTCAAGTATGTGTTTAAGAGTGGAGAAGATGAGGACAGAGGAGCTGCGGCAAGGCGTGAAAGGCAGATTGCAAAGTTGAATGCAAGGAAGGGGGCATAGGCATGACAGCAGGACAGGCATTTAAGAAATATTTATGGATATTTATAAAATATTTTTCAGTAGTATTTTTCTCATTCGTTGCGTTGCTGCCTATCGTTTCCTGTGTCATCACGGCGTTGAAAACGAAGACAGAGTATGAGAATACAAACGTAATGACACCGCCGCAAAACTGGTTTAATTTTGAAAACTTTACGACAGCGTTCCGTGACGGCGGTATGGGCAGGGCATTTTTGAACTCTGCATTGATTGTAATTTGTGTTGTAGTCGGATCTGTTCTGATAGGTTCGATGATTGCATACGTACTGAACCGATTCAAGTTCCCAGGCAACGGACTGATTCGCAGCTTATTTCTCTTTGCGACACTTCTTCCGGGTATTGCGATGCAGGTTGCTACTTATCAGCTGATGTTCCAGCTCAAGTTTATTGATACATTATATGGCTATATTATCCTGAGTATGGGTACGGATGTTATTTCAATTTATGTATTCATCCAGTTCTTTGAGAACATATCCGTATCATTGGATGAATCGGCTTTTATGGATGGCGCAAGCTACTTTAAGATCTTCTATAAAATATTGTTTCCTCTGTTAAAGCCGGCAATTGTTACATGTGCAATTTTAAAGGGAGTGGGTATCTATAACGAGTACTATAATGCGATGCTTTATCTGACAAAGCCTGATTTAAAGACGGTTTCCCTTGCGCTTTATACCTTTACGGGACCATTTGGTAATCAGTATAACCTGATTTGTGCGGGTGTTATCATGACACTGCTTCCGGCGCTGATTTTATTTATCGCATTCCAGAATCAGATATATTCTGGTCTCACAGCGGGTGCTGTTAAGGGTTAACGTTTTCGGAAAAATAGACAAATAGTTTCGGGATATTGCCTAGTTGCAGTCTCACAGATTAATTGTTAAGATAAACTATAGTTAAATATTTCTTATTGTTAGGAGGCTAAATATGGCTAACATGGAAATGCATTCAGAGGTAATCAGACACCTCACAAAAGATATCATACCATTTTGGAAAAGTCTGAGGGATGATGAGAATGGCGGCTATACAGGCTATCTCGGATATGATTTAAAGGCAGACAGGAAAGCGGTCAAAGGATGCATATTAAACAGCCGTATAACATGGTTTTTTGCAAATGCATACACCCTTTTAAAAGATGTCAGTCTTCTGGAGGAGGCGGCGCATGGATTTGCATTTTTAAAAGATGCGTGCTGGGACAAGAAGAACGGCGGCGTGTACTGGTCAGTCAACTATGACGGTACACCTGCCGAGACATTGAAGCATACGTACAATCAGGCATTTTCTATTTACGCTTTGTCTTCTTATTATGAGGCAAGCAGGGACAGGGAAGCGCTTGATATGGCATATCAGCTCTATGACCTGATAGAAGGAAAGATGCGTGACGAGTTTGGATATAAGGAAGCCTTTGACGAGTCTTTCAATGAGATTGACAATGACAAGCTCTCGGAGAACGGCGTGATGGCATCAAAGACAATGAACACGCTGCTTCATGTGTTTGAGGCCTACACGGAACTTTACAGGGTTGACCACAATGAGAAAGTGGCAGAGAAGATTAAGTGGATGATGGATATTATTGCCACAAAGGTTTACAATCCGAAGCTGCACCGTCAGGAAGTATTTTTTGATGATAAATGGAACTCAATTATAGACCTGCATTCTTATGGGCATGATATTGAGACAGCATGGCTGACCGATAGAAGTGTTGAGGTTTTAGGTGATGAAGCTTATGAAAAGAAAATGTCACCTGTAACACAGGATTTGACAGATCAGATTTACAAGGTGGCGTTCAACGGCTCCTCCCTTGCAAATGAATGTGAAAAGGGTGTCGTTAATGACTGGCGCATCTGGTGGGTGCAGGCGGAGACGGTTGTGGGATTCCTAAACGGATATGAGAAGACAGGACGGGAAGAATTTCTCGGTGCTGCGCAGAATGTCTGGCAGTTTATCAAGGATTATCTGATTGACAGGCGGGACGGTTATGAGGATGGCAGGGAATGGTACTGGCGTGTGAAAGCGGACGGGACACCGGACGAGACACAGCCAATCGTGGAACCATGGAAGTGCCCATATCACAATGGCAGAATGTGTTTTGAAGTAATTCGGAGGTTAGCATGACGAGTAAATTATTTGATGAGAATAAAGCAATGGTTATGAAACGCTATGAGGAGATTGTAAATCGCAAAAATGTCAAGAGCGATTTTTACAATGGCATCTATGACCGCTATGAGTACCCGGTACTGACACGCGACCATATTCCTCCTTTCTGGAAGTTTGACATGAATCCTGAGACAAACCCATATTTTATGGAGCGGCTGGGTGTGAACTGCGCATTTAATTCGGGTGCGATTGAATTAAATGGTAAGTTCTATCTGGTGGCAAGGGTTGAGGGAAATGACAGAAAATCGTTTTTTGCAGTAGCAGAGAGCGACAACGGGGTTGATGGTTTTCGTTTCTGGGATTATCCGGTACTTCTGGATGATGTGTGCCCGGAGGAGACGAATGTGTATGATATGCGCCTCACGAAACATGAGGACGGTTACATTTATGGTGTATTCTGCTCTGAGAGTAAGGACACCAAGGTAAATGACCTGTCTGCAGCGGTGGCAGCGGCCGGCATCGTCAGGACGAAGGATCTAAAGACATGGGAGCGGCTTGAAAACTTAAAGACACTGCGTTCGCCCCAACAGAGAAATGTCGTACTTCATCCGGAGTTTGTAGACGGCAAGTATGCGTTTTATACGAGACCGATGGATGACTTTATTGATACGGGCAGCGGCGGCGGAGTTGGCTTCGGACTTTGTGATGATATCACACATGCAGTAATTGATGAGGAGATTATCACGAGCAAGAGGAAATACCATACGATTACTGAGGCAAAGAACGGTGCAGGTGCGGTGCCTATTAAGACAGACAAGGGCTGGATTCATATTGCCCACGGTGTAAGAAATACAGCGGCAGGACTTCGTTATGTCATCTATGCGTTTGCCACGGCGCTTGACGATCCGACAAAGGTGATTGCTGAGCCGGGTGGTTTCCTGATTGCACCGCTTGGCGCTGAGAGAGTCGGGGATGTATCGAATGTTGTCTTTACAAACGGTGCGATTGCAAGGGATAATGGTGAGGTATATATTTATTATGCGTCAAGTGATACGAGGCTTCACGTTGCCGTGACGACGATAGATAAGCTTGTAGATTATGTGTTCAATACACCAGAAGATGCGCTCCGTTCTGTCAAGTGTGTGGAGCAGAGATGCGATTTTATCAGAAAAAATCTGGAATATATGAATAAGTAGAAAAATCAGAGATTTTTCTACTGGCAAATTTGTGCAGAGGCACAAATTCGCGGGGATATGGCAACTGTACGAATTAATATGAAAAATCAGAGATTTTTCTACTGGCAAATTTGTGCAGAGGCACAAATTCGCGGGGATATGGCAACTGTACGGATTAATATGAAAAATCAGAGATTTTTCTACTGGCAAATTTGTGCAGAGGCACAAATTCGCGGGGGATATGGCAACTGTACGGATTAATATGAAAAATCAGAGATTTTTCTACTGGCAACTGTACGGATTAACATGAATATGGAAGCTGCATGGAGATTCATGAGAAGTGGAGGATAAACAGATGCGTGCTGAAAGGTATGGAATCGACTGCCGTAAGGGCGTTATGAATAAAGGAAACCTTTATCGAATTGAGAGAGTGATGAAGAGAGCGATGCGCGGTGAAGCTGTCACCGTGGGATTTTTGGGAGGTTCCATAACGCAAGGCTGTTTATCCTCCACTCCAGAAACTTGTTATGCGTATCTGGTATATCAATGGTGGTGTGAGAAGTTTCCTGACTCCAAAATCACTTATGTCAATGCCGGAATCGGAGGGACAACCTCGCAGTTCGGCGTGGCGAGGGCTGACAGCGACCTGCTGTCAAAGGACATTGATTTTACAGTAGTTGAGTTTAGTGTGAATGATGATGACAATGAACATTTTCTTGAGACCTACGAAGGGCTGATTCGAAAAATATACAGTTATAAGACGAATCCGGCTATATTGATTGTCAACAGTGTGCGCTATGATGACGGTATCAATGCACAGGCACAGCATATTAAAATTGGCAAGGCGTATGACCTGCCGTGTGTCAGCATGAAACCGACATTATATGAAAAGATATTGGATGGCACCTACACAAGCCGTGATATTACGGAAGACGACCTCCACCCCAATGATGAGGGGCATGGGCTTATGTCAGAGGTTATCATAAGCTTTCTGGAGATGGTTTACGGGGAACTGGAAGCAGGAAATGAGGCAGCTGATAATCATCTTGATGTGCAGAAAATGACACCGGTGACAGAAAATGCTTATGAAGACTCTGTAAGAATCCAAAATTATAACAGTGGAGCTGTCCTGACAGAAAATGACGGCTTTTCGATGGACGGACAGCCGCAGAATGATATTCGGGAAATATTCCGGCATGGCTGGACGGCAGATAAAAAGGGGGCACATATAGGCTTCGATATTGAGGGGAGCTGTATAGGCGTACAGTACCGCAAGTCAGCTGTACGACCGACTTGTGTGGCGAGAGCTGTGGTCGACGGCGATACAGATAGAGCAAAAATTCTTGACGGCAATTTCGAGGAGACCTGGGGTGACAGCCTGCATCTTGATACGATCGCGGAGCATCTGACCTGTGGAAAGCATCATGTTGACATTGAGCTGATTGAGACGCATGAGAATGACAAGGTACCATTTTATCTTGTGTCGGTAATTGGCTCTGGAAGAATACAATAAACAAGGAGGAAAATCCTCTGCCCCTGTAAGGGCAGTCGCATTTTCCTTCGGAAAACAAGGAGGATTTTATAATGAGCAAAGTAAAAATGATTAGCCCGGCAGTACCAAATGTACCATGGCAGGATAGAAAAGACGGAAAGACAACAGGATGTCCAGACGCACCAATCTGGAGATATAACGAGAATCCGATTATCGGAAGGAATCCGGTAAAAGGCGTTGCGAGAATATTCAACAGTGCAGTTATTCCGTATGAGGGTGAATTTATCGGTGTATTCCGTGGAGAACAGACAAACGGTATTCCTTACATCTACCTTGGACACAGCAAGGATGCCATTCACTGGGATTTCAACACCAATAAGATTGATTTTGTGGATGAAGAAGGAAAGCCGTTCATGCCGGTATATGCATATGATCCCCGGCTTGTAAAGGTAGAGGACACATACTACATTATCTGGTGTCAGGATTTCTTCGGTGCATCAATTGGTATGGCAAAGACTACTGATTTCAAAACGTTCACACGTATTGAGAATCCGTTCCTTCCGTTCAACAGAAACGCGGTACTGTTCCCGAGAAAGATTAACGGTAACTTTATGATGCTGAGCCGGCCGTCTGACTCTGGCCATACACCGTTTGGCGATATTTTTGTAAGTGAGAGTCCGGATCTCGTTTACTGGGGCAAGCACAGACATGTAATGGGTAAAGGCAATGAGTGGTGGGAGTCACTCAAGATTGGCGGCGGCGCAGCGCCTATTGAGACAAGCGAAGGCTGGCTGCTGTTCTATCACGGTGTATCAGGAACCTGCAACGGGTATGTATATTCTATCGGTGGGGCAATCCTTGATATTGACAATCCGTCTATTGTCAAGTATCGCTGTGAGAACTTCCTGCTTACTCCGGAAGAGTGGTATGAGGAGAGAGGCTTTGTGCCAAATGTATGTTTCCCGTGTGCTACGATTCATGATTCCGAGTCCGGAAAAATTGCTATTTACTATGGTGCAGCTGATAGTTATGTGGGACTTGCATTTACAGAGCTTGATGAGATTGTTGACTACATTAAGAGCAACAGCAAGGTGTCCGCATCTGATACAGAAATTGGAATACGATAATCAATCGAGCGGGGGAATGATATTCTCCCCTGTTCGCCGCGTGCCTCATGCGCTGATTTAGCGGTGTTTTTATGGGGTGTGCATACAAATATATAGAACGCCGAAATTCGGCGTTCTTTTCATGAAAGGGGGACAGTGATGCTGAAAGAGACACTGATAAAAGAGATACCAGAGATGAAAATACATGGGCGGACGACAAAATGTCTGGAACCATTGACTCTTTTCTGGACAGCAAGCGGATTTGAGTGCAATGTGACTGGTTCCGAATTTTGGGTAGAGCTTGAGGTCACATATGATAACTACGAACCATGGTTCAGCTATACGATAAATGGAGACTGGGTAGGCAGACAGATGCTGCAAAAGGGCAGATACTGGGTACCGCTTTTTCGGGGAATGAGTCCGGAAAATGTCAAAAATGTCCATTTTTATAAAGACTTGCAGGCGATGAGTGATGACGGCAATTCGTATATTCACATTCATGCATTCCGACATGATGGATTGTTTCATTCTGTAGCGGACAAAGAATTAAAGATTGAGTTTATCGGTGACAGCATTACATCAGGCGAGGGGCTGATTGGCGCAAAGCAGGAAACGGACTGGATACCTATGTTTTTCTCGGCTGTAAAAAGTTATGCATACCAGACGGCTCACATTCTGGACGCAGAGTACCGCATATATTCCCAGAGCGGGTGGGGGGTCTATAATACGTGGGATAATAATACAAAAGGCGCTCTGCCGAAGTATTACAAGGAGATATGCGGGGTGATGTCCGGCAGCGAGAACGAACGCCTTGGCGGAAACCAGCAGCATGATTTTGCAGACTGGCAGCCGGATTTTGTCATTGTGAATCTGGGGACAAATGATGCTGCATCCTTTGATCAGCCGGAGTGGGTTGATGAAAAGACCGGAGAGCGCCATAAGATGCGCAGGAATCCGGATGGCTCCTGCAATATGGAAGACGTCAGGGCATTTCAACAGGCGGTGAAGGATTTTCTTGGACTTGTCAGGGAGTGCAATCCTAAGGCGCGCATTGTATGGTGCTATGGGATGCTTGGCATTGATTTCCAGATGTATATCTGTGAGGCGGTAGCGGAGTATGCAGGCGAGACTGGCGATCATAAGGTTTCTTACCTCCAGCTGCCTGACACGACAAAGGAGAGCGTCGGTTCAAGGGAGCATCCTGGGTACTTGTGCCATAGACAGGCAGCAAAAGTGTTGTCTGATTATATCAGGAAATTTTTGTAATAAAGCTTCTTGGCACTCAGACTGCTTATTCGCACTGCTTTATATAATAGTGGATGTGCAGGGATTGAAGAAAGGAAAAAATTATGTTTAGAGATGATTTTGTGTGGGGCGTGGCAAGCAGTGCCTATCAGATAGAAGGAAAGGATGCGCAGGACGGAGCCGGAAAGTGCATCTGGGATGTATTTGCCGAGCAGGGCAGGGTACAGAATAACCAGAATGCAGATGCGGCGTGCGACCACATTCACAGATACAGAGAGGACATTGCAATGATGCGCCTGCTCGGCGTGAAGGCATACCGTTTTTCCCTGAGCTGGGCGCGTATCATGCCAGAGGGGATAGGAAGGATAAACGAAAGAGCGATTGCACTTTACCGGGACATGATGCACTGCATGATAGAGAACGGCATTGTGCCATACATTACGATGTATCACTGGGAGCTTCCGCAGGCGCTTCAGGAAAAAGGCGGATGGCTCAATGAAGATATTATCGGATGGTTTGGCGAATATGCAAAAGTGGTGGCGGAACATTTCAGCGATTTGTCAGAATATATTATCACATTGAATGAGCCACAGTGCTTCGTCGGTCTAGGGCATCTCAGCGGTGTACATGCTCCCGGACTGAAGCTGAAGCCCAAGGAGGTGTTCCAGATATCGCACAATGCGCTCCGCGCTCATGGAATGGCGGTGAAGCAGCTGCGCAAGTATGCAAAACGGCCTGTCAAAATCGGATATGCCCCGACATGTGGTGTGGCATATCCCTATACAGACAAGCCGCAGGATATCGAGGCGGCAAAGAGCATTTACTTTGGTTTTGATCAGCCGATAGAGAACTGGACATGGAATGTAGCATGGTTTGCAGATCCGGTGTTCCTTGGAAAGTATCCTGACGAGGCACTTGAGAAATACAAAGAGTATCTGCCAGAGATTACGGAGGCAGATATGGAACTGATTCACCAGCCGATTGATTTTATGGGGCAGAACATTTATAATGGATATTATATCAGAATGAGTGTGGATGGAAAACCAGAGTATGTGGACAGACCTGCGGGATTTCCGAAGACGGCGGCAAACTGGCCAGTTACGCCCGAGTGCCTGTATTGGGGAACGAAATTTTTATATGAGCGTTACCAGATGCCGATTTATATCACGGAAAACGGAATGTCCTGTCATGATCAGGTGTCCGCAGACGGATGCGTGCATGACAGCAGCCGGATTGATTTTCTGGATAAATATTTGTCCCAATTACAGAAATCAAGTGATGAGGGAACAGACATCAGAGGTTATTTTCTGTGGACATTTCTTGATAACTTTGAGTGGGACAAGGGTTACAGTGAACGTTTTGGAATTGTGTATGTGGATTTTACGACGCAGAAACGCATCGCGAAGGATTCCGCATTCTGGTATCAGAAAGTAATGGAAACGAACGGAGGGACATTGAGTATGAACAGTGAAAATGCGAACAGGGAAATATTGTATATGAACCCCGTATTTAAGCAAATGATATGGGGAGGAAACAAGCTTGGCAGCAAGTGGGGCTATGCAATACCAGGGAACAATACTGGTGAGTGCTGGGCGGTCAGTGCGCATCCAAACGGGGATTGTACAGTCAGGGAGGGCACTTTTGCGGGAAAGAGCCTGAGCCAGCTGTGGACAGAGGAGCCTCAGCTTTTTGGCAATGTGAAAGGCGACCGTTTTCCGCTGTTAATCAAAATTATTGATGCCAATGATGATCTCAGCATTCAGGTGCATCCCAATGACGATTACGCCGGAAAGAACGAGAATGGATCTTTTGGAAAGACTGAGTGCTGGTATATTCTCGATGCGCCTGATGGGGCGACGCTTGTCATCGGCCACAACGCAAAGGATAAGGCAGAGCTTGAGGATATGATTCATGGTGGAAGATGGGATGATTTTCTTCGTGAGGTACCAGTAAAGAAAGGTGATTTTATCCAGATTGACCCAGGAACGGTACATGCGATAAAGGGTGGAATCGAGATTCTCGAGACCCAGCAGAATTCTGATATTACATACCGCGTGTACGACTACAACCGTCTGCAGGATGGAAAGCCCCGTGAGCTTCACATTGAAAAGAGTATTGACGTCATAACCGTTCCTGCAAAATCGGTGGAGGAGAGCGTCATCAATGTTGCCGGGGGGGCAAAGAATGCGATGAACCGGCTGATTTCGTGTGACTATTATCAGGTGTGGAAACTTGATGTGGATGGAAGTATGGAGATTAATCAGGATTATCCGTTCCTGATTATGAGTGTTGTTGAGGGGGACGGACTGATTAATGGACAACTTATTAAGAAAGGTGATCACTTTATCCTTCCTTATGGTTTTGGAAAGGCGCAGCTTCAAGGAAATATGCAGCTGATTGCTTCTACAATATCACAGTAATGCAAAATCAATCAAGCAGGATTATTGTCCTGCTTGATTGATTTTTGCGGGATAGATTATTTTAAAGCGTAAGCCGTAAGTGGCGTGGCAGTCCGTCCACCATTACGGGTGACAATTCAGCCTGTATCAGAGGTCTGATGTAATGAATCAGCTCGTCCGATACATAGGTGTTATCGCGTGTAATCCACTCCAGAGGAACTTTCTTTTCGATATTTGCAATCTTGTGGACATCTTGTGTGCTTGTGGTGCAGATGTATGGATCTTCGGAAACACGATCCAGAACGACAACCTTTCCGGTATCGCCCTCGAAAGCTGCCTTGACTGCGGCGCCGCCTACCTGAAATGCCTCTGTGATATCCACACGCGAAGTCATGTGCGATGCGCAGCGCTGTAATGTGCTCAGCTCAATGGCGCGTGTCTTGACGCCGAACTCGGCACCGATTTTGTCTGCAAGGAACTTCGCTGCTCCCTGAAGCTGTTTGTGTCCAAACGCATCGACAAATTCCACATGATCTTTCAATTCAAATACATAGCGCCCATCAGCAACCTTGATGCCCTCAGATACAGCAATTACAACCGAGCGTTTGTTTTGACAAAGTTTCTTTACCTTTTCCATAAAGGCATCAATATCAAATGCGACTTCAGGAAGGAAAATCATGTCAACGCCCTCGCAGTCCTCGCCTGCTGAAAGAGCCGTAGCGGCAGTTAGCCAGCCGGCGTTGCGCCCCATGATTTCCAGTATCGTTATGACAGGGTAGTCGTATACGAGGCCGTCTCTGATGATTTCCTTGGTAACGGATGCGATATACTTGGCAGCACTTCCAAAGCCTGGCGTGTGGTCTGTGCAGGCAAGGTCGTTGTCGATGGTCTTTGGCACGCCCATAAATTTAATATTGCTGCTTATCAAAATGGCATAGTCCGAGAGTTTCTTGATTGTGTCCATGGAGTCATTACCGCCAATATAGAAAAAGGCTTCAATATCCAACTCCTCCAATATCTGAAATATTTTGTCATAGGTTTCTTTGCCTTCCCGGATTTCAGGAAGCTTGTAGCGGCAGGAACCGAGGAAGGATGACGGGGTGCGCTTCAAAAGATCAATGTCCAGATCAGACCGGATATGTGCCGATAAATCAACATACTGTCTGTCCAGAAGACCTTTTACGCCATGCAGCATGCCGTATACTGTTTTGGCGCCGCGGTCGCGCGCTGTCTTATAAACACCTACCAGACTTGAATTAATGACTGATGTGGGTCCGCCGGACTGACCAACTATAACATTTCCATGCATATGTAACCTCCTAAATAATGTTGTTCAGGGCAGCACAATTGAGTTTGTGCCGGTCCTGGAGCACTTCATGTTGCAGACAGTTCAATATGTGGCTGCAATATGGCTGTAAGCGCTTACATATGTGCATGCAAACGCAACCTGTCAAGATGCAATGCAACATAATAAAGACAATTCGCGCATTTAAATGCCATATTTGCAGGAATACCAAATTGTCACAACGTTTCAATTGGTAACAAATGAAATACAGGTTAAACAACTGCTGACCTTGAGAGTGTAACATGTTTTGGCGCATTTTACAATAGTTTTAGCTAAAAAATGTAAGCACTTACACAAAAATCTGTTACAATACACACCAACGCCAGTTTTCATCAGCTTATAAGTTATTGAGGTGTGAACTATAACAGATTTTGCACACAAAATGCTAAAAGGCAAGCATTTTGTGTGCACGATTCCTACTACTTTGATGTAGGTGCGAACAGTAACCAAAAATATTTTTATACAAAAAAAGCAATGTTAAAAAATTGACATTTATCTCCAATAGAGATATACTAAGACTATCGGCGGGGTAACTGCCATATTGGTGTGAAATTTATAATTATTGATTATGGAGGTTTTGTTTTATGTTAGTATCAGCTACAGAAATGCTTAAGAAAGCAAAAGAAGGTCACTACGCAGTAGGTCAGTTCAATATCAATAACCTTGAGTGGACAAAAGCTATTTTACAGACGGCACAGGAGTTAAACAGTCCTGTTATCCTTGGGGTATCTGAGGGCGCTGGCAAATATATGACAGGGTTTGAGACGGTTGCTGCAATGGTTAAGGCGATGGACAAGTGCCTTGGAATTACTGTTCCGGTAGCGCTTCACTTAGATCATGGTACTTATGACGGATGCTACAAGTGCATCAAGGCAGGCTTCTCATCAATCATGTTTGACGGTTCCCATTATGCAATCGAGGAGAACATTGACAAGACAAAGGAGCTTGTTGCAGTGGCACATCAGCTGGGACTCTCGATTGAGGCTGAGGTTGGCTCCATCGGTGGTGAGGAAGATGGCGTTGTAGGAATGGGTGAGTGTGCAGATCCGGCGGAGTGCAAGCAGATTGCTGATCTGGGTGTTGATATGCTTGCGGCAGGTATCGGCAACATTCATGGAAAATATCCTGCAAATTGGGCTGGTTTAAGCTTTGAGACACTTGATGCAATCCAGCAGAAGACAGGAGCTATGCCGTTGGTACTTCATGGCGGTACAGGTATTCCTGAGGATATGATTAAGAAGGCAATCTCTCTTGGCGTAGCAAAGATTAATGTGAATACAGAGTGCCAGCTTTCATTCCAGGAAGCAACACGTAAGTATATCGAGGATAAAAAGGACTTGGAGGGCAAAGGATTTGATCCGCGTAAGCTTCTTGCTCCAGGCGTTGAGGCGATCAAGGAGACTGTTAAGACAAAGATGGAATTATTTGGTTCAGTCGGAAAAGCGTAATAAATTATATAATAAGAACAGCAGGTTATACAGCCTGCTGTTTTTATTATATATGATTTTTGTATTCGAGAGAAGCTTCAATTAATCCTTTAAACAAAGGATGTGGTCTGTTTGGACGGCTTTTTAATTCCGGATGTGCCTGTGTGGCAATGAAGAATGGATGGGAAGTGATTTCCACCATTTCTACGATGCGTCCGTCAGGCGACAGACCAGATAGCAGCATGCCCTTTTCTGTGACAGCAGCACGGTAATCATTGTTGACCTCATAGCGGTGCCGGTGGCGTTCATGAATGACTTCATCCCCATAAAGCTTGTATGCCTTGGATGATGTATTGAGATGGCATTCATATGAACCGAGCCGCAGTGTGCCGCCGATATCCTCCACACCGTTCTGGTCAGGCATTAGTGCAATGACAGGGTGGGTGGTGTTTGGATTCAACTCAATGCTGTGGGCATCATTGTAGCCAACTACATTTCTGACAAATTCCACGATAGACAACTGCATGCCAAGACACAGCCCGAGGAAAGGGATATTGTTTTCCCGCGCATAACGGATGGAATCAATCATCCCTTCAATGCCCCTGTCGCCAAAACCGCCGGGGACAAGAATGCCATCTGCATCTCTCAGCGTTTCTGCTACATTCTCTGAGTTGACAAGCTCAGAGTCAATCCACTTGATATTTACGGTGGCATGTTGTGGTATTCCGCCATGCTTTAAGGCCTCGACAACACTGATATAGGCATCGTGAAGCTGTGTATATTTTCCGACTAAGGCGATGGTAACTTCCTGCGTCGGTGTTTTGAGGTCATCAACCATCTTTGTCCAGTCCGTGAGGTCCGGTTTGGGACAGTCAAGATGAAGACATTCGCAGGCAACTTCCGCGAGATGTTCCTTCTCCATGGCAAGCGGCGCCTCGTAAAGGTACTCAACATCCAGATTTTGCAGTACATGGGAATTCGGCACATTGCAGAAAAGGGCAATTTTATCCTTTAATGGCTGACCAAGCTCATGTTCACTGCGGCATACAATAATGTCAGGCTGGATTCCCATTCCCTGCAATTCCTTCACGCTTGCCTGCGTCGGTTTTGTTTTCATTTCCTGTGACGCGCTTAGATAAGGAATGAGTGTCACATGAATTAATATGGCGTTCTCATGTCCGACCTCATGCTGGAATTGGCGGATGGACTCTAAGAAAGGCTGGCTTTCAATGTCACCCACCGTACCACCGACTTCGATAATGGCAATGCGCATGTCTGGATCGGTAAAGTTTCTGTAGAAGCGGCTCTTGATTTCGTTTGTGATATGCGGGATCACCTGTACGGTACCTCCGCCATAATCGCCGCGCCGCTCCTTTTGCAGAACAGTCCAGTATACCTTGCCTGTGGTAACATTGGAGTTCTTGTCCAGACTTTCATCAATGAAACGTTCGTAATGACCCAAATCAAGGTCTGTTTCGGCTCCGTCATCCGTGACAAAAACTTCGCCATGCTGGATGGGATTCATGGTGCCGGGATCAATATTGATATATGGATCAAATTTCTGCATGGTCACCTTATAACCTCTTGCCTTAAGAAGCCGTCCGAGTGAAGCGGCTGTAATTCCCTTTCCGAGACCAGAAACTACACCCCCGGTTACAAATACATACTTAACTGGCATAACCTTACTTATCCTTTCGTTTTTCTTTGCATTTTCACTGTTTTATCTTTTAAAAATATATTATACAACGTTCCAGCAATAAAAGTCTATAGTTGTTGTGAGAAAAAATAAAACGGTTGTAACAGAACGTTACTGTTCACACCTACGCCAAAGTAGTGGGAATCGTGCGCCAAAATGCTTGCCTTTTAGCATTTTGTGTGCA
>JAIECJ010000213.1 GCA_029068555.1 Lachnospiraceae bacterium | reverse complement strand
TCAGCAATATCGAATCCGCCCTCTGGCGCGGACAGTTCTGCTGCTTCCTCTGTCGAGCTGTCAGATAACGCTTCCTTCGACGTTTCTTCCGAGCTGTCTGTCATAATCTCCGTTGTCGCTTCTTCCGAACTGTCTGTCACTACCTCTGCTGTCGCTTCTTCCGAACTGTCTGTCACTATCTCTGTTGTCGCTTCCGCTGTATTCTCCGCCGTGCTGGGCTGCTCAGAAACCGGCGTGCTCTCCGTCTCCGCGTTCCCGCCATCCACCAGAACCGCTGATGTACCGTTCTGACTACTCTGGCTGCCACACCCTGCAAGTCCCAGTATCATCACTACACTCATCAATACTGCCGTCATTTTTTTAATCTTCAATTTCATAAAATCTTCCTTTCCTGTATGTTTTGAATCCGCTGTAATATTCATGCTGCCTTTAAGGAACTGATGCACCCGTTTCTTACCTTTCTTATAAATTCATTATAAATACGCAGGCCTCCCTGTGGAAGTCTCCATATGTTCATCAGTTTATACCTTATGGTAATAAGCAATTGTGCAGAACATTAGTTTTGTTTTCCTGCAAAGTAAAAAAAGGCGTTCCCGCTCTCCCTGTATCGGGATAGGGAACGCCGTATCTGGCGAGCTTATCTTAATTCAGCCCTCTGCTCTCAAGCCATGCCGCAATATAATCCGCAATCAGGCCATTGTTCTCTTCCTGGAACATAAAATGGCTGTTTCCGGTTACACCGAGATCCGGAAGGTTAATCACGGTGCAGTCTCCTCCTGCCGCATTGTAACTCTCCGCAAATCCAACCGCACCGTCGCGCACGGACTTCCAGAATTCCGTAGACATGATGTCGGCCGGCCCATTATCAATATAATCGCCAAATAAAATGATAACAGGAATTCCGGCATCCAGCAGCTTCTGATACTGCTCTGAACCGACCTCCGGCGTTCCGCCCGGCTCAACCGCCACGATCGCAGAGACATAATCCATGTCCACGTCCCAGCCTACTGCGCCGCCCTGGGAATGTGTGATGAAAACAGACTTGTTTCCTGTCATCGTGTAGACATCCTCCATCACTTCGCTGAGCGCTGCCGCGTCCACTTCCTGGTCATAATCGCCTGTGTTCGGTGTCATCTGGCGGAAAAACTGATCCTGGGCCTCCGCGCCCTCCGGGAACTGGGAACCCTCATAGCGCTCCGGCGCAGTCCGCCCGATCCGAAAGTGCGTATACCACGCCTGATCTCCCGGTTTGTACGCCTTAGACTCCTCACTCCATGCATCCAGAAAACCATCTGTTGTCATCTGCACTGTCGCACCGGCTTCACCGCGCCTTGGCTGATCTACCAGAAATGCCGGATAACCTTTTTTCAGAAACAGGTCCGACCACCCTTCGCGTCCGTCCGGCGTTGTCATCCAGCCCATGCGGGACTGACCATATCCATGCAGATACACGATCGGATTTCCGTTGTCATTGAAAGGAATCTGGTAAAACACATTGGCGTGATCCACATGCGCCGTGTTGCCTGCTCGCGTCGTGTCCAGCCAGTTCATTGTCGCGTCATAGGCACCCTCCACCGGAGCTGTCACAGTGCCGCCAGAAGAAAACATTCCCTGTCTTGCGATCATCAGAATATCGGGAACGACTGTCTCAGACGCTGCGGCCTGCTCAGAGGACTCCTCTCCCAGTGCCGCATGCACGGCGCTGCCGCCAAAGCCTGCCAGCGTCGTAGCTGCCATAAAACCAGTCAGTAAAAGTGCCATCATATGTTTTTTCTTCATTTTGAATTCCTCCTAAATTTTATCTTGTTTCTTGCAAAATCTTACAGACACTCCTTAAAAATCTCCAGAATTTCCTCCTGCGTCATCCTCTGGGAGCACCCTGTTGGGAGTCCGCAGGAACTCGCAATTTCTTTTAAATCCATGTTCTCACCAACCCCCAGCTCCTGAAGCGTCGCCGGCAGACCGACTTTCCTGGCAAATCCGGCCAGGGCCTCCACTCCCGCACAGGCGGTTTCCTCGTCCGTTCTGCCAGTATCGGAAATTCCCCATACATTCATGGCAAACCGCTTGAATTT
>JAIECJ010000212.1 GCA_029068555.1 Lachnospiraceae bacterium | reverse complement strand
GCAATTGCTTTAGCAATTTGATATCGGAGAAATAGACAAGTCAAGATGGTGTCACTTATTTTTCTACAGTTCCTAAACCCGCTGAATACTCGTTTTTGTAGGCAGTCAGCCCTTCCCGAAGTCTGTTCAGTCCTTCCTGAACCAGACTGCGGGGACAGGCGATGTTCATCCGCAGGAAACGCCCGCCGCCCTTTCCATACTGCCCTCCGTCAGAAAGATACATCCCTGTTTTTTCCCTGAGAAACTGGCAGAACTCCCTGCTGTCAAAGGGAACATTCCCGCTCTCTTCCAGGCGGCTGCAGTCAAGCCATATCAGATACGTAGCCTCGGAAAATACCGGCCTTATTTCCGGCAATCCGTTTTAAAAGAATTCACTGGCCAGCCGTTTATTCCCGGCGATATATTCCCGCAAAGCGTCCAGCCACGGTCCGCCCTCCGTAAAGGCAGCGATGGCGGCATCCACCGCAAACGCGTTGGGCTCCGCAACTTCATCGGTGTTCAGCGCCCGCCACATTTTATGCCGCAGAACCGCATCAGCTGCCATTACCGCCGCCGTCTGGATTCCTGCCAGATTAAACGCCTTCGTCGGCGCAATACAGGTAACACTGATACGCCTGCATGTATCGGAAACGGACGCAAACGGAGTATACGCACATCCGGGATTCGTTAAATCACAGTGGATCTCATCGGAAAGAACCGTCACATGATGTCTTGCACACAATTCTCCAACCACTGCCAATGTTTTCCTGTCCCATATTTTCCCTACAGGATTGTGGGGATTGCAGAGGATCATCATGGTAGTCTGCGGATCTGCCAGTTTCTGCTCCAGCTCCCCGAAATTGATATGATAGTCCGCGCCGTCATACTCCAAAGGCGCTTCGACCACGTTCCTCCCGTTATTGACGATGGAATTGAAGAAGATGTTGTAAACCGGTGTCTGCACCAGCACATTTTCCCCTGCTGTGGTCAGTTTCCGCACTGCGCTGGAGATTGCAGGCACCACTCCTGTCGTAAAGATCAGCCATTCCTTTTTTATTTGGAAATGATGCCGTTTCTCCCACCATTGGATATAGGCATCATACCATTCCTCTGGTATGACGGTATAGCCAAAAATGCCATGTCCCGCCCTTTTTAAGATGGCTTCCCTGACTTCCGGCGCCGTCTGGAAATCCATATCCGCCACCCACATGGGAAGTTCCCGCTCTGAGACATCCCACTTGAGGCTGTTTGTGCCGCGTCTGTCTATCCATGTATTAAAATCGTAGGTCATACCCTTTTCTCCCGCTT
>JAIECJ010000211.1 GCA_029068555.1 Lachnospiraceae bacterium | reverse complement strand
GGGTACAAGGGTCATGCCGATCAGCGCAACGCCGCCGCCCGCCATGAGCTGTGTTATCCCCAATTAGTAGGAACAATCACACTCAATAGCGGACGGCGTTCGTCAAAAAATATTTATGAAATTATTAAGAACCTCCCCGGCTGGGGCAGGTCATTTTCTGACCTGCTCCACTTCCGGGATTGGTTTCAGATTAAAATGAATTTCAATAGAAATGTGTCTTGTTTTATCGCTGTCTATTTCTTCATGGACAACGATTTCTTTAACCAGCTTGTTTAATACTGCCGCATCCAGTTCTGCGATGTCTGCATATTCCTGAATGGCAGTTATCCACTGCCTTGCGCTGTTTACAAGCTGGATTTCGTCAGCTAACTTTTTCTTTTCTTCGCTGATTTTTGCCTTTAATTCTTCCTGCTCTTTCTGTGTCTTTTCCAGCATCAGATTAAAATTCTGCTCATTGATGCGTCCGGCAGCTATATCTTCATACAGGCGCAGCACCATCTTTTCCAGTATATTAATACGTTCTTCATCTTTGGCAAGGGAACGTTCCAACGCTTCTTTCTGCCCTTTCTGTTCGGCTTCGCAGGTGTCGGAGAGCTTCCCTGCAACCGCTTCGCCGTCCACCAGCGCCATCTTGGCACATTCCCGAATTTTGTTCAGCACAAGGGCGTAAAGCGTGTCATATTCTACACGGTGCTGGGTGCAGTGCGTTTTCCCGAAGGCATTGTAAGTCTTGCAGGAATAAATCCGTTTGGGGAACTTCTCATGCGTTGTCCTGATGCAAAGTGCCTTTCCACACTCCCCGCATTTCACCAGCCCTGCAAACAGGCTGATTTCCCCGGACTTTCCCGGACGTTGGCGTGATTTCAGCTTTTCCTGCACGATGTTGAAGCTTTCCCTGTCAATGATGGCTTCATGCTGTCCCTCCACTACAATCCATTCCTCCGGCTTTTTATCTCCGATAGTGCCGATTTTAAATTTATAGTGCGCCTTCTGTGATGCAATTGCCCCGGTATAAACAGGATTCATCAAAAGTTCCTTGATTACGGAAAAATCCCACATAAACTGTCCATTTACAGGGTCTTTTTTCTCCCATTTTGTACGGACATTCCGCAGTCCCCTGTTACGATTCCACCATGTAGGGCAGGGGATTTTGTTTTCTTCCAGCCTGCGCCGGATATAGTTGGGTCCGTGCCCTTCGAGTGCATAACCAAAAATCTGCCGCACAACTGGTGCTGTTTCCTCATCCACAAGAAGACGGTTTTTGTTCTCCGGGTCTTTTTTGTAGCCAAAAGGGGCAAGACAGCCGGTAAACTGTCCTTTCTGCGCTTTCAGCAGATAGGAAGAATGTACCTTTTTGGAAATGTCTTTGCTGTACATTTCATTCAGGATATTTTTGAATGGAGCGATGTCGTTATTGTCCTTCATAGTGTCGATGCCGTCATTCATGGCAATGTAGCGCACACCGTTCCGGGGGAAGAAGTCCTCAATCAGGATACCTGTCTGTAAATAGTTTCTCCCCAGCCTGCTTAAATCTTTTGTGATTACAAGGTTTATCTGCCGCCGCTCAACGGCTTTCAGCATCCGCTTCAAGTCAGGGCGTTCCATGTTCAAGCCTGTGTAGCCATCGTCTTGATAGACCGAAACGACCTCCCAGCCCTGCCGTTCGCAGTATTTTTCCAGCATGTCACGCTGGTTGGCGATACTGGCGCTTTCTCCCTGTAAGTCATCGTCCTTTGATAACCTGCAATAGATTGCCACACGAAAACCACTAGCAGACACCATATCCTCCATTCCATAATCCATTCCGTTCATCATAGCCATTTACCCGCACAGTCCAGACGGCTGGCTCTTTTGAACCTCACTGTCATTATACACTGTATCTTGTGATTTTACAAGATAATCTTTTGAGATATTTTCACCGTGAATACTTTCACTGTGAACATTTTTACTGTGAATATTTTCACTGCCTTTATCATGGTACTTCCCGGCATATTGCCGTGCATACTTCCGTGCAATCAGACTCACAAACACGTCCGTTGCGTCCAGTTCCCCGTCAAATACAGCAGTTACCTTGATACTTGTTTTATTTTTTGCCATAAGCATTACCTCCACTAATCGCTGCACCGGGCGCATATTGCGTCAGCAGCTAATTTCCTTATACGAAAAACTTTCATATGTGGTTTTTCGCATTGGCGCCCGTGTGCATAAATAAAGCCAGACAAAGAGAATCAGCAACGAAGTCCGGCAACGAACCCCGTAAAACCTGCAATCTAATGTCTGGCTTGTTATTTTTACTTTTTCTATTTTCTTTAAATTTTTTGTTGCTTTCGTTGTCAGTAGTTATAAAAATAACAACAAAGCCTGTAAATATCAGCATTTCCGGGCAGGAGAGAAGCAGATTTCCCGGCAACGAACCCGACAACGAAGTGGCAACCTGCCCGGCAACCAACGCTTAAAATCATTCCATCCACTCCTTGGGTATCCCCATCTGACGGGCTTCTTCCGCTGTCAGTTCCGAAAAATCAGCTTCGTTGCCGGGCAGTTCGTTGCCGGAATCCGCTATGCGTTCCCAGCCTTTTTGTCTGCCATACCCGTCAAACGCCCTCGGATTGGAAAAATACCGCCAGCCTGTAACTGCCGTATTCATAATCTCGTTAATATCGTGAATCTGCCAGCGTTTCGGCTCGTCATATTCATGGTGCAGGGCTTCCCTGTAAAGCTGTTTGGAGCACACCTGATTTCCACGGTAATTTTCCAGAAAGCCGATAATCATTCCCGCCTCGGTATCCTCCGGCATAAAGTCTTTCTGTACGTCCACAAGTTTTCTCTGCACAGGCTTGCTGAATTTCATGGAATACTGCCCGCTTTGGTAAATCTCCATCGCTTCTGCCCATACCTGCAAAAGATATGCCCTTGAAGCGTCCTCGTCCTCTAAGATATGTACCTCGGCATTCTCCGGGCAGACCATCACAGGCAGAAACCGCCGGTTTCCTGCACGGTCAAGGGGCAGAAAGTCCAGCCTGTTTGACGTGCCGCCGAACACGCACTGCCGTAACCTGTCCTTTGGCTGTGATTCATAAGGCGTGCGGTACGTTTCCTTCTGCCTGCTGATAAAAGAGCGGATTTCTTCGATGCTCTTTGCACTGCTGGTGGCAAGCATCTCTGACATCTCGATAATCCAGTGCCCCTGTAATTTCGTAAATACCTTGTCATCATCCAGCTTCTTTAAATCGTCACTGAACCATTCGTCTTTTATCGCCAGCAAACGGAAAAAAGTAGATTTTCCAGCCCCCTGTCCGCCTACCAGACAGAGCATTTCCTCATATTTTGAACCGGGCATAAACACACGCCGGACTGCACCCAGCAGAAAGTGCTTCAGCATTTCCTCCACATAGTCATTCGCATCAGCACCTAAAAAATGGTGCAGGCATGAGCGGATACGTGGCGTCCCGTCCCATACAAGTTCTTTTAAACAGTCCTGAATCGGGTGGTAGCAGTTTTCATTTGCCACAATCGCCAAGGCATTTTGTATCTTTTTTTCACTGGTGATTCCGTAGTTTTCCTCGAAGTAAAGGAGCAGATATTTTATGTCCGTGTCTGAAAGTACGCTGGCGTCCCTGCGCCACCCGACTTCCCGTACAATATCAATCCGTTCCGTCAGGAGATTGAAACGGACTGCCCCCTTTAAGAGCGGATCGCACTGGAACACGGTCTTGCAGTTTGCGATTGTATTCGCCGTCTGTCCCTTCTGCGTGGTATCAAGGCTTTCTCTAACCTCACCGACTGTCATTGCCGGAGTGAGCATATCCGCTGCGTTCATCACGGCCTGCCTTGCTGCAGGCGGCAAATCCTGAAATCCGTTCCCCAATCCGCATCACTTCCTTTCCATATCCCCTTATCAGTTCTGCCTTTTCTTCTGCTGTGCCAGTCAGAAGGATATCCAGCAGATACTCAATGTATGTCTGCTTCTGTAAAGCCTCCACAAACAGGGGATGCCATTCCTCCTCGGGCTCTTTTGGCGCATATTCTGTTTTCCATTTTTCCAGCAGATGATTGTAGTCTGATAAAATTCGGAAACACTGTAACCCTGCCTGTTTAAACCGCAGTTCCTCCGATAATTTCTTTTTTGCAGGACGTGGAGAAGCCCGCCCTTTGCTGTCATAGTCAATCCCAAAATCAGCCGCAAGCTTCACAGCCGCCCCAAGACTGTCCAGCCCGTACAGCTTTGCGGCAAAATCAATTACATCGCCGTCCTCCTGACAGCCGAAACAGTGGAAACGTTTATCCACTTTCATGCTGGGATGCTTATCATCATGAAAAGGGCAGCAAGCCATGCCGTTCCTGTTTACCCTGATTCCATACATCTCCGCCGCCTGTCTTGCTGTCACGTTTTCTTTTACCGATTCAAATACATTCATGCCATTTCCTTTCTGTGCATAAAAAAAGCAGATGCCATCTCCGTAAAGAAAAGCAAATGCTTCAAAGTTCCATATCCTTTTTTGCTGTCGGGCTTATGCGTTCCATACGTTCCCGGTTCAGACGGTCTGCTTCTGTTTTTCCCCTTGCAAGCCTGTCCTTAATAGATTCCCTCGCTTTCTCCCTGACCTGTTCAAGATTTTTCTGCCTGTGTTCCGGCTCCTGCAAAGAATCCGTAACTTTTTGTACGGTGGCTTTTGCAGATTTTATAAGTTTTTCTTTCAATGCTCCCAGACGCTTTACCGCATAATCCCGCAGCTTTTTGTCAGCAGTGCGCTCCGGCGCTGACAGCCATCTGGAATAATCATCAAGGATTTTTATATCCTCTTTCTGTGTTTCCTGCCGGACAGTATTGGCAACAGCCTCACAGGCTTTTTCATACGCCTGCTCCGCCACTTCGTCAACCAGCGTTTCCACCTCTGCAAGTTTCATTGTGACATCTTCAAGCACAGAATGTTTTTTCATAATTGCGGCATTTTTCTCCGCAATAATTTTATCCTGCTTTTCAATTACTTTTACACTTTGAGATAGAGTATTTTCTGCATTCTGGATTTTCTTCGCCTGTTCCTCTATTGTCTGTTCGTTTTCGGAAAGAATATCTTTCTGCACAGAGATTTTCTCTTTCTGTTTTTCAATGATAAAATCCTGTTTCTCCAAATAGCCCCTGCCGCCATATGTCGGTTCCGTCTGTAAGTGAAGATTATGCTTTTCACAGATACGAAAAAGCATCTTGCGGCATTCCGCATCAAAGGTCTGTTTTCGGTTGTTGTTCCTGCCTTTTTTCTTGTCGGGATTGGGGAGTGGTACGCCTAATTCTTCAAGCGCTTTTTCCTGCTGGGGACACAGTTCTCCGTAATTATTTTTGCAGTCAAAAACGTGCCTTTCATGGATATGCGGAGTGCCCTCGTCAAGATGTAATGCCCAGTCTAAGATGTGTACATGAGTGCCGAATTTTTCTTCCATTTCATCAAAAAATTCTGTTGCAATCTTAGCTAACATTTCTCCTGATACGGATTCATCAACCGTGCCGATTTGATAAATGCTTTCTTCGGGACACGTTTTATTATTTGTGAGTAAATCTGTCACTGTCCGATTGCGCTCTGTGTGTCTTGTTTTCTCGTTCCGCTCATTTTGCGCCTGTATGTGGTCTGCGTAATGTTCAAAGTAGTAAAGCTGTTCAATTTTTTCAAAAGAGTAATCATTTTCTTTGTTATGCTCCCTTATTTTTGCGGAAGAAAATCCGGTGTAGCAGTCCCAATAAATATTTTGTTTTGCCCGCTCCGTGTCGATATGCTCACTGTTTTCAATGTCAAATCTTCGGTCATTATGCTTGGGATTGTAAACGCCGTTTTTTCCAACTCTGCCGTTATGTCTTGTCAGTTTCATTCAATCGTCTTTTCCCCCTTCGTCCAATTTTCTATTTGACGGAAACTGCATGTTCCCTGCACGCAGGGGACAGGTCAGTTCCGCTCATTTTCTCCCAAAGCGGAGCTTGGGAGAAAGGCAGCTTTGCTGCCAGTCCTGCCGGTTTCAGCGTCAGGCAATACCCAGTACGAGCCGACGCAAGCATCAACTCTACTGGGCAATGGCTGCCGCCCTTGACCTGCACAGGGAAGCTGCGCTCCCTGTACCCTTGCCGGGAGGGCTTGCCGCCCTCTGTACTCCTCTCCGCATCAGCTTCCGCCTATGTGGTTTTTATCAAATTCCCCACTGGAAATTTGGGCAAAAAATAAGCCGACACCCGATACAATATTTTAAAAGTCTCGGCTGTCGGCTTCTATATCTGTTCTCACAGACAGATATAGTTTTGCTCGCTATGATACGCAAAAATGTGGCATTTTTAATCTACCACAACTTTAAAAATTCTTTTTATCCGTTTCAATCTCTGCAATCTAATTTTTTCTTCCTTACTTAACAATGTAAATGCTAACACAAAAATAAAACCAAAATTTTCATAAATGCTATATAGTATCAGTACGACAAATAAGAATTTGCCCTCTATTCTTTATACCTCATAGCAATGCAAGTTTCACTAAAACCACAATGTTTCCAAAAAGCCAATCCGCTTTTATTCCAAGGCAATACTTCTAAATCAATTTCTTTTATATCTAAATACTTTAATAGCATTTGAAAGGCTTGTGTTCCGTAATGATTTTTTCTATAATTTCTATCTATAAGAAATTGCCGCAAATAGACCGGATTATCAGTATTTCTAATGAGTGCATATCCAACTATTTGGCTATCCTCTATAAAAAAATAAGCACTATAATCTGTTTCCAGAAATTCTTTCATCCGTTTTTCCAATTCATTAATATTCATAGCATTATCACTTTTTTCATCTTCTATAAGTTGCTTATTTAATAAAGCAAGTTTAGCTACATCTTTAATAGAACATTTTTGAAGTTGCATTACATTCCTCCTTAAAATTTCAAGTTATCAAGTTCCTTGCAAATCACAATTTTGCACTACATAAATATCCTCTTATTTAAGAACATATTCATAGCAACAATCCTCTTTTGTAGTACCTTCTATTATACATGTTTTTCCACTATCGCAAAATCCATGAGCTTCATAAAACTTTCTAGCTTTCACGTTATCTTTTATAACCCATAATACTATTTTATGCACTCCTTTTTTCCTTACTTGCTCAATCAGATATTCTATCAAAAGTGTCCCTATTCCCTGTCCCACAAAAAAAGGTTCAACATAAAAATCCGTAATCTCAATTGTTTTATTATCCATAGGCTTTCCATTTATTATCCCTTTGACAATTCCATCATCATATAACAGCATCCCATCTAATCTATCTGGATTATTTTTATAATCTTCATACAAATGAACAACCTGCAACTCATTAAATGACACATAATCATTTTCAAATATAGGTCTATATGCAACCCTTTTTCCAAAAACAATAATCTCGGCTATCCTTGGAATATCTTGTTTATTGGCGTGTCTAATCATGTATGCGTACCCCCCCCCTTACTTCTACAAGTACCAATTGTTACTGGATTTATTATACATTTACCCACCACTTTGGACAATATATTTTTATGTTTTTTCTGTTCCCTTTTTCGGTATGAGAATGTATATGCGGTTTAGCTCCGCAAATCCCCTCCGCCTTACCCTCATAATCAGCCCTACATTTTCCAGTTCGTTCAGGGAACGCTTAACTGTCATCTCACACCGGGAGAGTTCAGCGGCAAGCTGCCTGACAGGAAAATATACAAACAAGATTCCGTTCTCGTCCTCCAGCTTTTTTGTAATCATGGCATCCAGCATCTTACAATACATCACCTTTGCCGTGCTGCTGATTGGAAGTCCTGCCAATGCTTTTGGGAATGGCATACAGGGCGGCAGCGGCGTGGCTGCTGTCATAAATTCATATTCCATTTGTCTGTTTTCTCCTTTCATTTTGTGTATTATTTGGGGGCTGTTTTGGGCAGAAACATTCAGGACAGAGCCTGTCTTTTCATGCCGCTTTAAGCCCCTGTCAATGCAGGCAGGGCAGAGTAAGCCCTCTGCCTGCATACTGTGTTATTCATATTTTAGTATAGTCCAGCCGGTTCTTCCTGATGCCGTTCCTGCCCCCGGTTTCTCCGGCAGCGTCTTGTTCCCTCTGGTGCGCTCGCTGCGGCAGGGATTTTCATTCCCTTTCACAGTTCATGGCGTCACTTCGTCTGGGGAACATATCCCATCAGCCCGGTCATGCGATTGGCGTAATCCATCGATGAACTGATACTATCATAGAACATTTTTGTTCCCATTCCCGTATATCCATAAATCAGGAATGGAATATAAAAATCAAAAAATTCCACGTTTGCGGAATGGTGTGGTATAATCAGTATGGCGGCGGGTAACAAGCCGCCGGAAAGGGGATAAAACCATGAAGCAGGGCATAACCATACAGGAGCGGCTCAAAGACTTACGGACAGAGCGGCATTTAAAACTGGAAGAACTTGCGGAGCTGACACAAATTTCAAAGTCTGCCCTCGGCAGCTATGAAAATGATGTAAAAAAAGAAATCAGCCACAAATCCATCCTGAAGCTTGCAGAATTTTATGATGTTTCCACGGATTACCTTTTATGTGCCACTGAAAACAGAAACCGTCCAGATGCCGGATTTACGGAACTACATATCAATGATGATATGGTGGAACTGTTAAAAAGCGGGCGCATCAACAACCGTCTGCTCTGTGAAATTGCCACGCATGAAAATTTCACTGCCCTTATGACAGATGCAGAAATATATGTGGACGGTATCGCCACCATGCGTTTTCAGGATATCAATGCCTCGCTTGAGGCTGTAAGGGCAGAAATCCTAAAGAAGTACCAGCCGGAGGAGGAAGATACAACACTGAAAGCATTGCAGGCTTCACAGATACAGGAAGAAGATTATTTCTGTCATGTCACACATAAGGAGTGGGATGCAATTCTCCACGATATCCGGCTGGCGCATGAAGCTGATGCGGAGAGTGCGCCGGATGATTCCAGCACCCTGAAAATAATTGCAGATGCAGAAAAAGCCATGTGCTTTCCGGGGAACGCCCTTGATAAATTCTGTTATGTCATGTGTTCACAGCTTCAAATCAGCTATGAAAAGCTGACCGAAAAAGAACGAACGGACTTGAAAAACATTATGAAAAAATCCGGCATCTACAAGGATTCGCCTTTAGGAAGCCGGAAGCGCTGACAAGGAAATGCCACTGTCTGGATTTTGTCCATGCAGTGGCATTTTGGGGGTGCTTATGTAGTTTTCAGATGGCAGATTGAATTGATAGTGCTGTCAAAGCAGTTCTAAAGTTCTTTTATACAGTGGGTCTAAATTACAGCCACAGCTTCCACATTCTTTGTCTGCCTGTTTGATTGCTGATACTAAGGCGTCTTTATCAGCTTTTCCGTCTAACCATTGTTGGGCAGGAACAGATATTAAATCCCAGCCAGATGCAGCGTATTTCTCCATAATCGTTTTTAATTCTTCCATGATGCTGTTCCTTTCAAATTAACCAATGTCTGTTTTTCAGTTCCACAAATGATTATTTGTTATGAAGATGTAGTCATTTCAATGTGATTACCCTCTGAGTCAACAAACTCAACAACCCAATTTTTACCTATTTTAGTCAACGGATAACATATTTCTTTGCCTTTGATTTTTGCATTAAGTATATCAAGGTTCTCCACACCGATACTTGGTAAACAGTTACTTCCAAAAGTGTGTTTCTCGTTGACAATCTTATATGCGAATAGACCAAATCGAAAACCATTTAAAGCAAATACACTATATATATTATCACGTTCCGTAACCGACTGTTCAAATAAATCTTCATAGAATTTTATTGCCCTATCCATATCTTCTACACAGATATAAAGTGAACTAATATTGCAATTCATTTTCTGTTCCTCCATAAAATTTCGATTTTTAGCAAAATCAAATTTCAAAATCAATACAGGCTCTTTCAACTCTAATGGAATATACAAATTCTCCAAATTCCATGTGTAGTCGTGATTTTTGGTATTCATCTAATGTTTCTACTGTATCGAAGTCAAAAATTAGAGCAACATCATAATTAGAAACTGGTGTTCTTTCCGCATTTCTAACTATATTAAATATGTATCTTATACACATCTGACGCGGCCGACGAAGA
>JAIECJ010000210.1 GCA_029068555.1 Lachnospiraceae bacterium | reverse complement strand
GTGCAAAATCTGTTATAATTCACACCTCAATAACTTATAAGCTGATGAAAACTGGCGTTGGTGTGAATTGTAACACCACTGGTACAAATAATTTATTAAATAAATAAAAAAAGTGGATATTTTTAGACCTGTGTGATACAATACATAATGTAAGGGCTTACAGCAAGATATGATATACAGCGAACCGTTAATCTTTTATTTTAACATTTGAGGAGCTATGCATATGGATACAAATAAAGAAACATTCAGGCGAAGAGGATTTGATTTGTTGGCGCTCGGAGAGATTTTACTCCGTCTTTCACCGCCGGTAAACGAGCGCCTTACCAGAGGTGATGCGTTTCAGAAACAGGCAGGGGGTGCGGAACTCAACGTTGTATCAGGCACATCGCTTTTGGGTCTGCGGACGGGGATTATATCAAGGGTTCCTGCAAACGATTTAGGTAGATACATACAAAACAGGGTGCGCTTTTGCGGTGTCAGTGATGACTATCTGGTATATGATAAGTCAAAAGATTCAAGGCTTGGCATATACTATTATGAGTACGGAGCCCATCCAAGAAAACCCAATGTAGTGTATGACAGGAAAAATACAGCGTTTACACAGATTTCAATAGATGATTTTCCAGAAGATATGTTCACCTCAACACGCTGTTTCCACACGACAGGCATCACGCTTGCGTTGGGACAGAAGACAAGGGAAACTGCTGTCGAGATGATAAAGCGCTTTAAGGAAGGCGGTACACTCATATCTTTCGATGTAAATTTCAGAGGAAATCTGTGGACAGGTGAGGAGGCAAAAGAGTGTATAGAACAGATTCTTCCGTATGTAGATGTATTTTTC
The DNA here is from genome assembly GCA_029068555.1 of Lachnospiraceae bacterium. Taxonomy (GTDB): domain Bacteria; phylum Bacillota; class Clostridia; order Lachnospirales; family Lachnospiraceae; genus COE1. The sequence goes on along the minus strand of JAIECJ010000210.1, from coordinate 52,122 downwards.
TGCTCGGAAGAGACGGCGAGACTTACCTTTAAAAAAGAAGGAACAGTGCAGGAAATGATGAAGAGTTTTACAAAGGACTATAATATCAGTGTTGTCGCGTCAACACAGCGCATTGTCCACTCACCAAAGACGCACTCGTTTGGTTCCTGCATTTATGATGCGATTAGTGACAGCTATGTACAGGAAAAGCCATATGAGAATATTGATGTGGTAGACCGCATTGGCAGCGGTGATGCATATATATCAGGGGCATTGTACGGACTGCTTGCCCACAACATGGACTGTACCAAAGCAATGGAGTATGGAAATGCCACGGCAGCAGTCAAGAATACAATCCCTGGAGATTTGCCGTCTTCTGACTTAAAGGAAATTGACGGAATTATTAAAAATCATCAGTCTACAGGCCCGCAGTTGGAAATGAACAGATAGTAAGTCGTATTGTGAAAGGGGGATAACGTAAGGATGTGCGTTGTCTCCTTTTTTGGTCTGAACGGCATAATAGAATTTGTGTAAAAGTACCAAAAAGGGCGGTTTATTTTTTTACATGTAGATTTGTGCCCTGACATATTGACTTATTATGATGGATTTGTTATTATAAATACAGATGCGCAAGCGGTTGCGCAAGATGCAAAAAGACATGGTATCCCAAAGGGAAGAAAGTGGAGAAAAATATGCTGGATTATATCAAAGGAATGGACATCTCATCATTAGATGAAATTGAAAAGCTGGGTGCAAAATTTTATGACGACGGCAAAGAAGGGGAATTAATTGAAATCCTCAAACATTACGATACCAACTACATTCGTCTCAGACTCTGGAATGATCCGAAGTCGCCGGAAGGAAAGCCTTATGGTGCAGGAAACACGGATTATGAGACGACGCTTCGCATGGCAAAGCGTGTGAAAGCTGCGGGACTTGGATTTTTGCTTGACTTTCATTACAGCGATTTCTGGGCTGATCCCGGAAAGCAGAGAAAGCCAAAGGCATGGGCGGGATATAATGCCGACCAGCTGGAACAGGCGGTATATGACTTTACAAAGGAAATGATGGCAGGTTTTATCAGGGAGGGCGCAGTTCCTGACATGGTGCAGGTAGGCAATGAGCTTTCAAACGGATTGCTCTGGCCAGAGGGGCAGGTTCCCAATTATGCCAACATTGCGCGCTTTGTCAGTGCAGGTATCAGGGCGGTGAAAGAGACATGTCCGACTGCAAAGATTATGATACACCTTGACAATGGCGGAAACAATGCGCTGTACAGAGAGTGGTTTGACCAGTATATTAATATCAATAAAGGTGAGGATTTTGATATAATTGGATTGTCTTATTATCCTTTCTGGCATGGTACGCTTGGCGACTTGTCAAACAACATGAATGATATAGCGGTTCGTTACGGAAAGGAGCTTGTCATAGCAGAGGTTTCCATGGGGCACACGACAGAGGATTATGCCGCATATGAAAAGCTTGCACCAGAGAACCGGAAGGGAATGGCGACAAGACCATCACTCTGTGAGAAGGTACCATTCCCTATGACAAAGGATGGGCAGTGCGAGTTTATGAAAGCGTTTTTTGAGACACTTGAGAAGGTTCCCGAAAACAAAGGCAGAGGTTTCTTCTACTGGGAGGCAGGGTGGCTTCCGGTGGCAGGCAGCGGCTGGGCAACAGACGAGGCGCTCGCATATATCAAGGAGTCAGGACCGGGCGGAAATGAATGGGCAAATCAGGCATTGTTTGACTATGACGGAAATGTACTTCCTGCACTGCGGGTTATCAGAGATTATCGGCCTATGTAAAGAGTCGTCGCGCGAATATCAGTTAAAATGACAAAAAGGGAGAATGGGAATAATGATTACGGAAAATATAACAGAACTTGTAAACTATGGTATAGCAGCCGGGCTGGTCGACGAGATGGACAAAGTCTATATGACCAACACGCTGTTGGAGCTGTTCGGACTTGACGAGTATGAGGAGCCGCAGAATCAGGCAGCTATCACCAATCCGTCAGAGTTTGACCTGGAAGGGCTGCTGAATCAGATGCTCGACTACGCAGTAGAAAAAGGAATGCTTCCGGACAACAGTATTGTATACAGGGATTTGTTTGATACAAAGATCATGGGACTGCTGGTTCCACGCCCTTCTGATGTAATCTGTACCTTTAAAAAACTGTATGCGGAGAAGGGGGCTAAGGCGGCGACAGACTGGTACTATGCTTTTAGCCAGAATACAGATTATATCAGGCGGTACCGCATTGCACGCGATAAAAAGTGGAAGGCTGACACCGCGTATGGCGAGATGGACATCACCATTAACCTTTCAAAGCCGGAGAAAGATCCAAAAGCAATTGCGGCAGCGAAAAATGCAAAGCAGAGTGGTTATCCAAAGTGCCAGCTCTGTATGGAAAATGAGGGGTATGCGGGACGCGTCAACCATCCTGCAAGACAAAACCACAGGATTATCCCTGTCACGATTCAGGGTAAACAGTGGGGATTCCAGTATTCGCCGTATGTTTACTACAATGAGCACTGCATTGTATTTAACAGCCAGCATATTCCGATGAAGATCGAACATGACACATTTGTGAAGCTGTTCAATTTTGTGGAGCAGTTTCCACATTATTTTGTAGGATCCAATGCAGACCTTCCAATTGTAGGCGGTTCCATTTTAAGCCATGACCATTTTCAGGGCGGAAATTACGAGTTTGCCATGGCAAAGGCGCCGGTTGAGAAGGCGTTTACAGTCAAGGGATTTGAGGATATCAGTACTGGCATTGTCAAGTGGCCGATGTCTGTCATCAGGCTTTCCCATAAGGATTACAACAGAATCATCGAGCTTGCGGATGTGATTCTCGCAAAATGGCGCGGTTATACGGATGAGGCAGCATTTATTTTTGCCGAGACCGATGGGGAGCCGCACAACACCATCACACCAATTGCCAGAAAGCGTGGTGACAATTATGAGCTGGATTTGGTTCTCAGAAACAATATTACGACAGAAGAACATCCGCTTGGCGTATATCATCCTCACGCGGAGCTTCACCACATTAAGAAAGAAAATATTGGATTGATTGAAGTGATGGGACTTGCAGTTCTCCCTTCAAGATTAAAGTCAGAGTTGGAACAGCTAGCCGGTGCGATTCTTGCAAAGGAGGACATTCGCAAGAATGAAGTATTGGAAAAGCATGCGGACTGGGTAGATGCATTTCTTCCCACATATGACAACATCAATAAGGACAATGTAATGGATATCATTCAGAAGGAAGTGGGTATCGTGTTTGAAAAGGTGCTTGAACATGCAGGCGTCTACAAGAGGGATGATGCGGGCAGAGCGGCATTCGAGAGATTTATCGAATCTGTATGAAGCAGATAAGGGTATGATATATGGAAACATTTCGCAATGAAGGACTGGGGAACCATAAGATTACAATTTCTGATGTAGCAGAGGCACTGAATGTCTCAAAAACTACAGTTTCGCGTGCAATATCCGGCAAGGGGCGTATTGGTGAGGAGACGAAACAAAGAGTTTTGGCTTACATTGCAGCCAATGACTATAAGCCGAATGTGATTGCAAAAGGATTAGCACAGAAAAAGACATACAATATTGCACTGGTAATTCCAGGAGACTGTAATCTTGCGGATATGCCTTTTTTCCAGAACAGTATGCAGGGAATCTGCGAGGAGGCATCCGCGCATGATTATGATGTCATGCTTGTGACGACATCTGCAAATTCCTCTGCAAATCTTGAGCGCATGATTACAAACAATAAGATGGACGGAGTGATACTCAGCCGTTCCATGATAGAGGACAGGAATGTATATCTTTTAAAAGAGCACAATATTCCATTTGTATTGATGGGAACTTCGGGAGATAAGAATATTTTGCAGGTTGACAATGATCACAAGTCGGGATGTCGTGAGCTGATATGCCGCATGCTGAATAACGGACTGAAAAAGATAGGGCTGATAGGCGGCAGCAAAAACTATGTTGTCAACCGTACCAGAATGCGTGGGTACCAGGAAGCATTTGCGAGGGCTCAGCAGGAAAGGAAAGTGGAACTGGACGAGGCGCTTATTTTTGAGGATTGTGACAGTCCGGCCAAGATACAGAATGCAGTTGAGAGTCTGATACGGGTGCAGGCTGAGTGTATTGTCTGCATGGATGATGTTGTCTGCCTGTCTGTATTGCAGATTCTTGCCAAAAAAGATATTGCTGTTCCGCAGCAGATTCAGATTGCCTCTTTTTATGACAGTACACTGTTGAAAAACAATAAACCTGCCATAACGTCACTTGAGTTTGATGATAAAGCGCTTGGGGCGCTGACCTGCAAAACACTTTTGGATTATATTGGAGGCAAAGAGGTTCAGGGAAAAACCCGGATGGATTATGAATTGGTCACTAGGGGATCTACACTTTTTTAAAGGAGATCATGAATCTGGCAGCATGGAGGATGAATATGCCTAAGAAGAAAAAGAGAACTGCGGAATTTCGGTTTTATGAGGTGCCGCAGGAAGAACCGGTGCTGGTGTTGATGGGTGATAAGTGGATACAGGTCTATGGCGAAAACATCTATAACCAGCATTTTCATAATTTGATGGAGATAGGGTACTGCCATTATGGGGCCGGTGATTTGGTTATAGAGGATGACATGTATCGTTTCGGGGCAGGAATGGTTTCATGTATACCGGCAAATTTTCTGCATGTAACAAAAAGTGACACAGATGTCAGGGCATTTTGGGAGTACATATATATTAGTCCTGAGGATATACTAAAGCAATGGGTGAAATCCACACAGGAAATCAGTGATATTGTGGATGCAGTGAGCAGAAAGGCTTTTTTTATAAAGGCAGAAGAAAATCCGATAATTGTCACACTGATTCGTGCAATCTTTGAGGAAATGCAGCAAAAAAGTGAATTTTATCGGGAATGTGTGACAGGAATTGTATATTCACTACTGTTTGAAATTGCGCGTTTCAATGGAAGGGGGATGGGACAGTCATGCGGAAAGAACAATAGCCTTCAGTTGGAAAATGCAATCGAATACGTAGAAAAAAATTATTCCGACAATTTTAAAATTGCGGATTTGGCTAAGGAATGTCATATGAGTGAAACACATTTCAGGCGTGTGTTTCAGGAGAAGATGAATATGACCCCGGTTGAATATGTCAACTTTGTGCGGGTGAAAAAGGCGTGCGAGCTGATTGACAAAACAGATATCAGCATGGAAGATGTGGCAGAAAAGGTGGGATTTGTCACGCCGTCAACGTTTAACCGGAATTTCAGACGTATTATCGGTACTTCACCCTATCAATGGAAGAAACGACCTGACAACCATGAGGGGAAACTTTTAGAATATAAGATCTCTGCTTTAAAAGGATGGTAATAAGGAGCGGTCAGATTCCTTTCTGGAAGAAGGTTCAGGGGAATGATTTTTCACTGTACTTGTACAGATGATTATAAGAACAAGAGTGCATAGTTGAGCCGCCAAGGGCGGCATGGAGATTAAAATGCAGGAAAAAATAAAAAATCCCCTGTTTTATGGGGAGAACAGGACAGCGGCACATTCGGATCACAACTATTTTGTGAACGAAGCCGAATTTACACAGAATATTCAAAGCCTGAAAAGGTCTTTGGACGGTGTTTGGAAGTTTAAGTATGCAAAAAATATGGAAGATGCACCAGATGGTTTTTATCAGATAGACACAGACTGCCGAAACTGGGAGGACATCCGCGTACCGGCACACATACAGCTTGAGGGATATGACAAGCCCCAGTATGTGAATGTGCAGTATCCGTGGGATGGGCATGAAGTTATTGAACCCGGCGAGGTACCAGCTCGTTTCAATCCCACAGCAAGCTATGTCAAATATTTTACTGTACCAGCGCAGTTTGCCGGAAAGAGGGTCTTTATTTCCTTTCAGGGCGTTGAGAGCGGTTTTGCGCTCTGGTGCAACGGCAGCTATATCGGTTACAGCGAGGACAGTTTTACGCCGTCTGAATTTGAGCTGACAGATGCATTGCAGGAAGGGGAAAACAAGCTGGCAGTCCAAGTGTATAAATGGACGAGCGGAAGCTGGTGTGAGGATCAGGATTTCTTCCGGTTCTCAGGAATCTTTAGAAGCGTTTATCTGTATGCGATACCTGACACGCATGTCAGTGATGTAAAGATTCGGACGGATTTGAATGCAGATTTCACCAGGGCGGATTTGGCGGTTTCCCTGACTGTCACAACGACACAGGCAGGTAATTCTGTCAGAGCAAAACTGACACTCTCTGATATCACAGAAGTCGCTGAGGCAGAAATCGCACTGATAAACGGTGAAAATCCGGCGGTTCACATGGCAGTTGACGCGCCGATGCTCTGGAGTGCCGAGGAGCCAAATCTGTATGAGCTGCTGATTACAGTGTACGACACAGATGGGAATGTAGTGGAAATTATCCCGCAAAAAGTCGGGTTCCGACGCTTTGCGCTGGACAATGGCATCATGACGCTCAACGGGAAACGCATCGTATTCAAGGGTGTCAACAGACATGAGTTCAGCGGGCGTTTTGGAAGGGTGCCGGATTATAACGAGATACTGCAGGACATCATTACTATGAAACAGCACAATATCAATGCCATCCGAACCAGCCATTACCCGAATGATTCCAAGCTTTATGAGCTCTGTGACGAGTACGGGCTGTACCTTATTGACGAGTGCAATATGGAGTCACATGGGGCATGGGACGGGATTCTCAGGGGCAAAGTGCCCATCGAGCAGGCGCTTCCGGGTGATAAAAAAGAGTGGGAGCCGCTTCTGCTCGACAGGGTCAATTCCATGTACCAGCGGGACAAGAACCACCCGTCCATCCTAATCTGGTCGTGCGGAAATGAATCGTTCGGCGGCTCTGTCATTCACGCAATGTCCCAGAAGTTCCACGAACTTGACGATACGAGACTCGTCCACTATGAAGGGGTGTTCAATGACAGGCGCATCAATACGATTTCTGACATGGAGAGCCAGATGTATTCCAGCGCAGCTTCGATCAAAGAATTTTTGAAAAAGGACAGAAGCAAGCCTTTTATCCTGTGCGAGTATACGCACGCGATGGGAAATTCCTGCGGCGCCATGCATAAATACACAGATTTGACAGATGAGGAACCGCTTTTTCAGGGAGGTTTTATCTGGGATTATATTGACCAGTCGCTTTACCACAAGGACAGGTATGGGAAGGAAGTACTCGGCTACGGCGGCGATTTCGACGACCGCCCATGCGATTATAACTTTAGCGGGAACGGCATAGTCTACGGCGGAAACAGGAACCCGTCGCCCAAAATGCAGGAAGTAAAATTTAACTATCAAAATATCCAAGTCCGAGTGAATGGTGACAGTTTCGAAGTCATCAACAAAAATCTGTTTACCAATACATCCAGATATCAGTGCATTGTCACACTGGCGCTGGACGGTGAGGAGCTTGCAAAAGCAACGGTAGTAACAGAGGTAGAGCCGCTTTCCTCACAAGTTTACAAGCTGCCTGTATTTGGCTATATGACGCCTTGGAGCAGCGAAGAACCGTGGAAGGCAGTGCGGGGCGGCGAATATGTCGTGACCGTGAGTTTCGTGCTGCTCTATGACACACTCTGGGCAAAATGTGGTCATGAGGTTGCCTTTGGGCAGGGCGTGTACACAGTAGAGGGAGCAGGCGGCGCCTGTGATGTCCCTGAATCACAATTGTTTGAGATTGCCGACGGCGCCTACAATATCGGTGTGCGCGGCATGCATTTTGAGACTTTGTTTGACAAGGGCGGAAAAGGTCTGGTGTCGTATGTGTACGGCGGCAGGGAGTTGATCAAAGCCATACCGAAACCAAATTTCTGGCGTGCGCCGACGGACAACGACTGCGGCAATCAGATGCCCTTCCGGTATGCGCAGTGGAAGACCGCGAGCTTATATCAGCAGACGAAAGAGCCTGTTATCACAAAAAATGACACAAGTGTCATGATTCGGTATTGTTATGTACTGCCTACAACTCCAGAGTCGCAATGTTTTGTAACCTACAAGGTGACAGGGGACGGGAATATCAACACCACATTGGAATACGAGGCGCCAAAAGGCGTTACCGACATCCCAGAGTTTGGCATGCTGTTCAAATTTGATGCGGATTTGGAAAATCTGACATGGTATGGACTAGGGCCGGCTGATACCTACTGCGATCGCGAAAAAGGCGGAAAGCTTGGTATTTACCATAAAAAAGTAACAGACAATCTGGCGGAGTATCTCGTGCCGCAGGAGTGCGGCAACCATACGGGAGTGCGCAGTATCAGCATCACGGATAACAAAGGGCGCGGCGTTTGCTTCACCGGAACGGACTTGAGTGTGAATGTGCTGCCGTACACGCCGCATGAGCTCGAGAACGCCATGCATGTCTATGAGCTGCCGCCCGTATATTACACAGTAGCCAGGATTGCCCTGAAACAGATGGGCGTGGCGGGCGATGACAGCTGGGGGGCAAGAACGCACAAGGAGTATCTGTTGGATACCACCCACAAATTAGTATTATCTTTTGATTTTAAAGGGATATAAAAAACGCAAAAAGGAGGAATGAAAAGTGGATAAATTTGTATTAAACATTATCCATCGTCCGGAGATGGTTCCGGAGTATTCTGCGACTGTCACAGGACAGGGAAAGGAGGAGGATATCGGAGATAAGGCACTCTTGACCGAATCGCTCGATATCTTCAAGACACAGCAGAGACTGGCACATGAGAATGGTCTGAAGGTGACAATCCAGATGACCTACGCTTCATTGTTCAATGATGAGGCAGTGGAGATTGCAAAACATGACCATGAGGAGTTTGGTGATGAGATTGCACTTTCCCTGCTCGGACTTCCCTGCGAGGAGTTCCGTGAGAAGTACAAGACAAAGGACTTCTGTATCTGGATGTTCTCGATGGAGGACAAGAAGGCAATCGTCAATGATGTTTTTGAGAAGTTCCATGACAAATTTGGATTTTATCCAGAGTCAACAGGATCTTACTATATGGATGCCGAGCTGACAAACTACATCAAGGAAAAGTATCCGACTGTAAAATGCGCGGTTGCGACATGCTGGGAGGAAGGACCAAAGGCATACCACACCTGCAACAATTCATGGTACACACTATTTGACGGCGGTCCATGGGCACCGTGGATTCCATCAAAACAAAATACCCATGCACCTGCGGCAAATGCAGCAGAGGACTCTGGAATTGTTGCAATCCCGCATCTGTCAAGAGACTTGATTGCATGTTATGACGGAAATGGTTCAAACTTCGGCACGCATCCGCAGAACGTGCTTCGCGGCATGATTTACGACACGAAGACATGGGAATATCCCTATCTCTATAACCTGATTGACCAGTACCGCGACCTTGCAAAGTACAACAACGGCTACTCCTACAACATGATGTTCGTAGGACCAGGCTGGATGAACAAGATGGGACGCTGGGAGCAGCCCTATGAGCTTCTGTATAAGTCATACAGCGATGGCTGCAAGTACTACGGAGACCTGAAAAAAGAGGGCAAGCTCATCGACATGACCATGGCAGAGTTTGCAGACTATTATAGAGAAAAGAAAGGCGTCAACGCAGGAAACTACAATGAGCCGGAGTGTGCGCCATGGCGGGATATCCTCTACGGGTCTGACAAGCAGCTGTTCTGGTACTGTGACCCGTACATGAGAGCATGCGTGAACATGGATCAGGGCGGCGCGATTGTTGACCTTCGCCCTTATGTGGCAAAATTAAACTGGCCTGTCGGCATCGGCACACCACATGTACAGGATGCTTCCTACCCGTTCCTGATTCAGGAGAAGTATCGTGCAGGTTACTTTACACACTATGCAGGAGCAGGTACCGTGAGAAGTGCGAAGCTTTCTTATAAGGGTGAGGAAGTTGACCTCTGTCTCTGTCCGACACACAGCCATTTCTCGGAGGAAGTGATTGACGGCAAAAAGACGCGCATCCTGACACTTGACCCTGTTGAAATCCAGTTTAACGGCGTGACTGTGAAGCTTCAGACAAAGGAATACTTTGAGGAAGGCGCTTCCAATATCAAGATTGAGAGAAATATTCTTGAAATCAGCGACCCGTCCGCAGAGATTACGCTTGATGAGTACATCACAGCATGCTATGGCACAACAGAGTATCCAGAGGACATGACCGGTATCACACTCGCATGTGAAGGTGAAGGCGGCGAGACCATCAACTATGAGTACAGATGCCGCGATGCGAAGCTTGACGGCGCAAGTGCAGTAAGTGCAGTGATTCCGGCAATCGAGACAAAGGTTTCTCTCACTGCCTCTGACAAGGCGCTCGGTTATATCGAGGAGGGATACGCGTTCTCACCGATGTTCAAGCTCGGCTACAAGAAGACAATTTCTGATAAGGAGGTATTTGCAACATGGCTCAACTTGGAAAAGGCAAATTAAATTACAGATGTCCATCCTGCTTTATGCGAGACCTCGACATCGACATGTTTTACAATAAAGATACAGGCATCTACAGCTGCATCCGCTGTCAGTATAGAGGCACAGAGGAGGATGTCCTTGAGAAAAATGAGATGGTACGGTTCCGTTACCTTGACAGGGCAAAACGGTTTACGAAGTTTGATTTTGACTAAATAAATATTGAGATGTGACAGGGCAGGCTCTTTTGTAAAGGAGCCTGCCCTTTTAGAACGGACGATTTTCTTTACGAAACTGCAGCGGCGAAATCCCCGCATTGCGTCGGAAGCAGTCACTGAAATAAGAGCTGCTTGAAAATCCGGCTTCGACGGCAACCTCAGTCATGCTCAAATTTGAATGAGCGAGGAGCTTTTGTGCATAAGCCATTTTTTCATTCAGAACAAAGGTAGAAAACGGTGTGTGCAGATACGTCACAAATATTTTGGACAGATAAGAGGGAGAAATATTAATCTGCTGCGCAGTCGTGTTCAGCGATGGATTCTCGCGCAGGTGAGACTTTACATATTTGATTGCATCCGCAAGACAGTCATGTTTCTTTTCAAGGCTGAGGACATTGACATCACTGATGATGCGCTCACGCAGGCAGGTAATAATCAGCTTGTGCAGCAGCCCTTTCAAAAGCAGCTCGGAGTACTTGTTGTAAGCATTCCATTCCTGTTCCATTTCCTGAAAAATTGCGCTAATTTTATCCTGTGTGTTTTTTTCAAACCGGATAACATGTTCCTGACAGAGTTCGTTGTAATTTTCAATGCCGATGACATCAAAGAGCTCCGCAGCCATGGAATCCGTAAATTTGATAAGGATATGCTCATAAGGCATATCAGATATATATGTGGTGCGTCGATACACGTATTTTGGAATACAATTCAATTCACCCGCCTGTGTAATAGTGGTGTAGTCCGGTGCGTAAATCAGGCGCTCGCCGCTGATCATATAGGAGATGCCGTAGAAATCCGTGTATGCCTCAGCAGCTGACATCTCATAGTGCGGCGGACGGCGAATGCGAGCAAAATTAAAGTTGTAACCTGGCTTTAATGGAAGCGGCATAATAATCCTCCTTATCCGTTTTCGAACCGTTCATATTTTTTTCGAAACTGTAACGGCGATTCTCCTGTGATGCGTTTAAAGCAGTCGCTGAAATAGGCGGAGCTGGAAAATCCCGTTTTAAAGGCAATCTCATTAATGCTGAGCCTTGAGTCAGCGAGCAGATTGCGGGCAGCCAGGACTTTTTCATTTAGTACAAAAGTAGAAAAAGGGGTGTGCATGTAATTAATAAACAGTTTTGACAAGTACGATGCGGAAATATTCACGGCGGCGGCAGTTTTTGATAAGGTAGGGTTTTCAGTCAGATGCATATGAATATATTGCACAGCAGCATCCATATAGTACTCATGACTTTTGGATTTTATAGTTGGTATATATGGATCACTGATTCCATCTCTTATGGCTGTAATAATGAGTTTATTTAAAAGTCCCTTTAATAAAATTTCCGAATATCTTCCATAGGCGTTCCACTCTTTTTCAAGCTCACGGATAATGGATAGAACTTTATCCTGTGCGCTTTTTTGAATGTGAATTGTGGCATGTGCTGCGTAAAATTCATTAAAACTGTCAAACCCGGCAGTCCGTAGAAAATCATCAATCATGGAATCTGTAAATTTCATAAGAAAATTTTCGCGCGGTTCATCGGATACACAGACAGTGCGGAAATAGATGTTTTTCGGTGTGAATGTAAGGTCACCAGCCCTGATAATCTTCGTAACACTGGGAGAACAGCTGAGCAGTTCGCCGCTTATTATATAGGAGACGGCATAGAAATCTGTGTATGCCTCCGCTGCGGTCATCTCAAAATACGGTGGACGGATATTGTGCTCATAATGAAAGTGATATCCCGGCTTTAATGGAAGCGGCATGAAAGATTCCCTCCTCCTGAAAATTTTTGTGAAAAAGTGGACGCTAATTGATTGTATCGAGTATAACACAATAAAAAAAGTGGGTAAATGCTTGAAATCTAAAAAAAGAGGGAAAAGCAGTTTGAAAAAAGAAAAATGCTTTCTGCCAGATGTGCGTCACAGTTTGTGGGAGATTTGAGCCAAATGAAGGAGGCATAGGAGGCAAAGGCATAAAGGGCAATGCCTTACGTTGACTGAATTTGGCGCAAATATCACGCAAAGTGGTGAATACGACGCGTACGCGTCGTTATGCAGGTGGTAGGAATGATTTTTCAAACACACTCTAGTTGAGTTTCGCGTTCTGTCTCAATAGTTCGTTGATTGTGAATTTCATTGTGCTGTGATAAACTTTTCTGTAAAGGGGAAGGTTACTGGTAAACCTTTAAAGACAAATACAGGGAGGAGATAAAATGCTTGACAGGGAGAAGGTTGGAAGGGCAGTCTCAGAACAGAGGAAGATAAAAGGAATGACGCAGAAGCAGCTTGCAGATTTGCTAAACGTCTCCTATCAGGCGGTTTCAAGATGGGAGCAGGGAATCAGCCTGCCGTCAGTGGATATGATTTATGATATCGCGCAGGTGCTTGATACGACTGTTGATTTTCTGCTGAATGGACTTTCGGAGGAAAGAAAGACTATCAGCTATATAGATACTGGTCTGGATGCCAAAAAACTTCATATTGTAAAGGACAAACTAAGCCGCCTTATCACACCGGATGACAGGCTGATTCACACAAACGTTGCCGACCCTGTATTTTTTAAGCCAGATCTTTCTGGCATGGAGGAGCCAGTGTGTGTATTGGCGAACCATGTTCCCGGTTCCAAGGAACGTTTTGCCATGGAAAACGGGTATGACAGGGAAATCTGTATGGACTTGGTGTCAACTGCCGCCAACAATCTGATACGCTTTGGTGTGAAGCCTTCTATTTTACTAGTGAATATAGTCTGTGGAAATAATGACAGCGGTCAGATCCTGTTCATGGGAGAAGCTTTCAAAGAGGCATGTGAGGACAGTGGAATCATATTCGCAGGATTGGAGGTAGCAGCTCAGGCAGTCAATTACGGTGCGGATGAATATAAAATAGGGGCTTTGGTGATGGGCAATTCTGACAGAAAGGAAATCATAACGGGCGACAGGATTGCAGAGGGGGATGTCTTAATTGCACTGCATACAGAAGGCATTTCATCGCTCAGTTATCCCTTTGTCAAAGTTATTCTTGACAGAAGACCAGACATAGCATACGAAAAGATTGACGGGGAGAAGGTATTTATGGACGAACTGATGAAACCGAACACTTCCTATGTTAATGTAGTCTGTGAGCTTAACAGACAGAACCTCATACATGGTGTTTTTGTCATTAGCAAATCATTATTTAACAGGAAATGCTATGATACAATGCCGAAAGGTCTTGGAGCAGGTATTTCTCTTGACAGAATACCAATGCCAGCGTTGTTTCAATATCTGTACGATTTGAATATGATGGACAGGGAGTGTTTTTTGGAGGATTTTTCGCTCGGCATCGGGATGCTGCTGGCAGTTCCCAGGGAGCAGTGTGACAGGGCAGTGAAAATTATAGAACAATACCATTCATGTGAATGTATCGGAAGAATAGAAAAGGATGGGGAACATCCGGATGCGCGCGTTTGGTTAATGTAGAAACATTAATATGCCGTAAAGGTGCATGTCGTCAGAAATATGGTTGTTGTAAGGGAGGACTTTATGGTAAAGGCTGGTTTGCGCAATGGGTATATGCTGCTGCTGTTTATAATATTCTCAGTAGTTTTGAATGAAATCATACTTCTGGGAAATGACTTGATCGCTCAGGCTGCAGATGGGGTGATGGGCGGACAGCAGGTAGATTTCGAAGCGTTTATGACGCCGTTGCTGCGGATGATTGTGCTGGGGACAGCAGCGGCGTATCTCAAAGGTATTTTTAGTAATCATTACAGCGCGATGGTACAGAGGGACGTGCGTGCATCGCTTGGAAAACATTTAGTCAGGCTTCCTTTTTCCTACTTTGATGAAATGGGCAGTGGAAGTATTATCACGAGACTGATATCAGACATGGATGAACTGGGGAGATTTTTTTCGGAAATTCTGCCGAATCTTCTTGTTAATCTGATTGTGGTAGTGACCGCGACGATTTATCTTGTTCAGATGGATGCATTGCTGATAGTCGTACTGTTTGCGAGTTACCCAGTGATGCTGATCGTGGCAGACCGACTGTCAAAGAAGCTTGCCCAGATCGCTCAGAAGCTGCGCACCCATATGGATGAATGCAACAAAAAGGCTTACGATGCGATTCAGGGTATTGTGATTGGCAGGAGTTACAATCTCTATGAGGTGCAGAAGAAGGAAATCGACACCGTCATCGACCGGAAGGTGGATCAGGCGTGCAGGAGCACACGCATTTCCTCTATGGGATGGGTGCTGAAAAATGTAATCACCACAATTCCTGTGATTGTCTGCTATTTATTTGCACTGTACGAGACTATGCAGGGAAGGATTACAGTTGGGGAAATGCTTGCGTTTACAGTAGTTCTGAGCAGGATTTTATATCCTATCGGCGATATAGTATTCTGCGCAAACGATATTCGCGAGGCTGCGGTATCCCTCAGGCGGATACAGGAGATATATAACCAGAAAGAAGAACAGACAGGCGGCAGGGTACAGACATTGCCAGATTGCAGTAAAGATTTACCTGCAATCGAGTGGAACAATGTGAGCTTTGGCTATAGCAGTAGTGGGGATCATCCTGTATTAAACGGGATGAGCTTTGGGATTGAGACAGGGGAACAGACTGCCTTTGTGGGTGGATCTGGAGAGGGAAAGTCAACAATTTTCAAGTTGCTCTGCGGTTTTTACGATAGGGATAATGGTCAGTACAGGCTTTTTGGACATCCCTTTGAGGAGTGGGATTTGGAAGCGGCAAGAAGCTGTTTTTCGGAGGTTTCACAGAATGTATTTCTGTTTCCTGGAACGATTCGGCAGAATGTTGCGTGTGGAAAAGAATATGCCACAGATGAGGAGGTCGTAATGGCATGCAGGAATGCAAATATCCATGATTTTATCATTCAGCTTCCTGATGGATATGAGACGATTGTGGGTGAGCGCGGCGTGCGTCTTTCCGGAGGGCAGAGACAGCGGATTTCTATCGCAAGGGCTTTTTTGAAAGATGCGCCGATTTTATTGCTGGATGAGCCGACCGCCGCAGTCGATGTCGAGGCGGAGCAAAAGATTCAGGAAGCTGTTGAGCGGATTGCGTCTGGGAGAACGGTTATCGTGATTGCACACAGATTGTCCACAGTTAGAAATGCAAAGCGGATTTATGTGGTAAACGGCGGTAAGATAGCAGAGTCAGGGACGCACAGGGAACTGATGGAGAGAAGGGGAATTTATGCGGAAATGTATGCAAAAGGGTGAAGTCAATACGTTTTTTCGATTTATGGGATTGATGGGTGACAGGCTGCCTGTTTATCTGGGAGCTATTTTGGTTTCTACGCTGGGGGATGCAGGCCGCAGGATAGCAAATTCTTATTTGATTAAGAACATTGTCACAGCAGCACAGGACAGGAATACGGATAATGTGCTCCTGCCTGTTCTTGAAAACTTTGTGGTTTTTGTGGTATGTCTGCTGCTTTGGCGGTTTGGCATCATCCGCTACAATATTGAGGGGCGGAAAGGGGCTGGAAAAGTGGAAAAGCTTGTTTTTTCCAAGGCAATGCGCCTGCCAATGTCGTATTATGAGAACAACCACAGCAGCGATTTTATGTCGCGTCTGATTTTTGATACCCAGAAAGCTTCAGACATTTACACATCGAGGCTTCGCAGACTGCTTGCGGCCATCATATCAACGATAGTGTATCTAATTCCAATGTTTTACTTTAGCTGGGAGCTTACGCTTTGTATGATTGGAATCAGCCTGCTTGTTTTTGCGGTGGACAGCTTTTTTGCAAAACCTTTGAAAAAAGCAGGAAGCCGTCTTTCCGACAAGAATAAAATAATGCTTGAAAAACTGACAAGTATTTTGTCTGGAATGGAACTGATTAAAATTTTTCCGGTTGGCGCAAAGCTGACAGCAGAATACGAGACAACAGGCAGGGAATATTTCCAGATTCAGAAAAGTACAAACCGATTGTCTGCAGGGCTTGAGTCCCTGAATCAGATGTTTGACCTGATTGGCGCACTGGCTTTTCTGGGACTGGGTATATGGTTTGTATCCCAGGGGCGGGTAAGTCTGGGGGCGTTGACAGCATTGTATTCACTGTATGGTACATTCCGGAATGCTTTTCTGGAAATCGGTCAGTATTTGCCGCAGATGATGAACTGCATCGCCAATGCTGAGAAGATTTTTGCGTTTATTGATATGGATGAGGAGCCAGAGCAGTGGGAGCAGGAGTCCGCTCAGGACAGCTGCCATGACAGTATGACAGATACAAAGGATGAGATAATGCTGTCTGTGCGGAATGTGAGCTTTTCTTATGATTGTGCGGGCGATAGTGGGAGGAAAGTACTGGAACAGTTTTCCATGGAAGTCAAAAAAGGAAGCTATGTGGCTGTGGTAGGTGAATCTGGTTGTGGAAAAAGTACACTTGCAAAGCTATTGCTGGGCTTTTATCCAGTGGAGTCGGGAAGCATGTCAATTGGAGGAAAGGAGTATCAGAACTTTACACTGAAAGGAATCAGACAACAGATTGCCTATGTCCCGCAGGAGCCATATCTATATGAAGTGAGTATTGCCCAAAATATTGCTTACGGCAGATGTGGCGCAAGCCGTGAGGAGGTTGTATTAGCGGCAAAGGCGGCGAACGCCCATGAATTTATTATAAGGCTGCCAGACGGGTATGATACAGTGCTGGGAGAGCGCGGCAATACATTGTCGGGAGGAGAACGGCAGCGGATTGCGATTGCGCGCGCTATTATCAGAGATGCGCCTGTTATGATACTGGATGAAGCGACATCAGCGCTTGATAATGAGTCCGAATCACTTGTGCAGGAAGCTGTCAAAAAACTGCGGGGAGACCGTACTATTTTGATGATAGCCCACCGGCCTAGTACAATTGCAGCGGCAGATGTTGTGATTCGGGTAGGGGTATAGTCAGAAATGCCTCAAATCTAAAAAAAGCCGGAAATGGAGTTTGAAATAAGAAGAAATCCTTCTGGAATCGTGCTAAAATGAATGTAAGCGTTTACAAAGTGAGCGATATTAAAAAAAAGAATACTTTTGGATATAAGGAACTGTTTAGATTTCATAAAAAAGCGTTAAGGAATGGAGATCATGATGGAACAAGAGATGAGATGGGTGATTTGTCCGGTCTGTAGCAATAAGACAAGAGTAAAGCTCAGGAAAGACACCGTGATACACAATTTTCTGCTGTATTGTCCCAAATGCAGGCAGGAACGGCTGATCAATGTGAAGGAATTTCAGATAGAAGTAATAAAATGAAAGTAATATAGCAGAGCCAGACGCAACAGACGCAGAGCCGATGAATTACAGATTTTGTGATTCATCGGTTTTCTTTATGCTGCTGCATATTCTTTGATATTTTCGCGGGTTTGGCAAATGTCTGTAAAACCTGCTGAAAATAAATAATTTTATTTAAGGAGATAGAAAAATGAAAAAAGTTAAAAAAATTGTCGCTCTTAGTGTTGCCGCGGTGATGACAATGGGAACAGCAGCCTGCGGAGGACAGGCACCAGAGGAAAAACAGTCCTCTAATCAGTCAGTGGAACAGGCACCGGCAGAACCGGAGCCAGCAGAAGCTCAGGTACCTTCTGCGGAGGCTGATGCGACAACAGATTCTGCACAAAATGATGGTTCTTATGAAGCATGCACGCTGAGTTTTTCATGGTGGGGCGGGGAGTCAAGACATACGGCAACGCTTGATGCAGTCAAAGCATTTGAGGAGAAGTACCCAGGAATCAAGGTGGAGTCCACATATGGGGCATGGTCAGGCTGGGAGGATTCCATGGCAACAATGTTTGCGACCAAAACGGCGCCGGATGTCAATCAGATTAACTGGAACTGGCTGGATTCCTATAGCTCTGATGGTAGTGCTTTTCTGGATTTAAATCAGGTCTCTGATGTGCTTGATTTAGGTCAGTATTCACAGGAGGCGCTTGGACAGTGTACTGTGGCAGGGGAGCTTCAGGCGGTTCCGGTTTCGATGACAGGAAGAATTTTTTACTGGAACAAGTCAACCTTTGATAAGGCTGGGATTGATGTTCCTGAAACATTGGAAGAGCTGAAGTCAGCAGGGGAAACGTTTAAGTCACAGCTGGGAGATGATTATTATCCGATTGCGCTTGGCGAGTATGATCGTATGATTTTAATGGTGTATTACCTTGAATCTGTATATGGCAAGCCATGGGTTGAAAATGATGCACTGCAGTATACGGCGGAGGAGATTCAGGAGGGGCTTCAGTTTATACAGTCTCTGGAGGATGCACATGTGACACCTTCCATTCAGACCATTACAGGGGATGGCGCTGAATCGCTTGACAAAAACCCGAAATGGATGAACGGTACTTATGCAGGAATCTTCGAGTGGGATTCTTCTGCAAGCAAGTTTGAAGCAGCATTGGAAGAAGGACAGGAGTTTGTGGTTGGTACATATTTTACGGACATGGGCAGCCATCAGGGCGGATATTCCAAGGTCTCTCTTGCATTTGCAATCTCTGAGTCCTGCGCGCATCCAAAAGAGGCGGCAATGCTGTTGAATTTCCTGTTAAATGAAGACGAAGGAACAACAATTATGGCATCTGAACGAGGCATTCCACTCAGTGCTGCTGCACTTGCAAATTGTCAGTCAAAGGGGTTGCTAAATGCAATTGTCGCAGAGGCAAATGAGAAAGTGCTGGACTGGGTAACATTCCCGCTTGATTTTAAGTTCGAGGCAGCTACGCTGAAAAACTCGGATGGTGTTTACTATGATGTAATGGCAGGTTTAAGTTATGGGGATTATGATATGGCGGAAGCTGCTTCTATTCTGATTGATGGGATTGAGGAGGAGCTTAGTAAATAAGGAAGATGAGGTAGAATATGGGGAAGAAAAAGTTTCTAAAAGACAATATAGGATTCCTGTTTATCATTCCTTGGCTGATTGGTTTTCTGGTATTTAAGTTATATCCGTTTGCATCATCACTATATTATAGCTTTACGGATTATCAGCTTTTCAACGGTGTTTCCAGATATACATTGGAAAATTATGTGGATATCTTTACGACACCTAAGATTTTAAGGGCACTTAAGGTTACGTTTCAGTATTCATTTATCACTGTACCTCTGAAATTGGTCGCGGCATTGTTCATTGCGTATATTCTTAACTTTAAGATTAAGGGTGTGAATCTGTTCCGGACTGCGTACTATATTCCATCCATATTGGGCGGAAGTGTTGCAATTGCAGTTTTATGGAAAGCAATCTTTAAGGATGACGGTCTTCTGAATACGCTGCTTGCAATATTTGGCATCAATGGACCGAGTTGGTTGAGTGACCCTTCCTATGCACTGTTTGTCATATGTCTTCTACGCGTGTGGCAGTTTGGTTCCGCGATGGTCATATTCCTTGCAGCGCTCAAAGGTGTGCCGACAGAACTATACGAGGCGGCAACGATAGACGGCGCTGGAAAATGGAGACAGTTTTTCTCGATTACGGTTCCGCTGATTACACCGATTATTTTCTATAATTTGGTCACACAGATTTGCCAGGCATTTCAGGAGTTCAACGGTCCGTACATTATTACACAGGGAGGACCGCGCAATTCGACGACGCTCATATCACTGCTGATATACAACAGCGCCTTCAAAAATTACGAGATGGGTATGGCGAGTGCGATGGCATGGGTATTGTTTATCATTCTGATGGTGTTTACGGTAATTGCCTTTGTCAGTCAAAAGTACTGGGTTTACTATTCAGACGAGGAGGGGAGATAATCAATGCAGAAAAAGAAAAGATTAGGGGATATTATGAAATATCTGGTACTTATCGCAGTTGGTCTTGTGATGGTATACCCTCTTTTGTGGATGATAGGCGCTACATTCAAAAGTAATGTGGAAATTTTTTCAGGAATTGGACTCATTCCCAAAAATCCGACGCTGGACGGATACAAAAATGCGATGAACAGCTATGGTGGTGATATTAATATTTGGAAAGCGATGCTTAATACATATTCCTACGTGATTCCGAAAGTTATTTTCACACTAGTATCGTCAACACTGACGGCATACGGTTTTGGGCGATTTAAGTTCAAGGGCAGGGGAATTCTCTTTGCTGTGCTGATGTCAACATTATTTTTGCCACAGGTAGTTCTCAATGTGCCACAGTTTATTCTCTACACAAAACTAAACTGGGTAGATTCGAAGCTTTACCTGCCGCTGATTGTTCCGACATTGTTTGCGACAGATACCTATTTTGTATTTATGCTGGTTCAGTTTTTGAGAAATATCCCAAAGGAGCTGGAGGAGGCGGCAAAGATTGACGGCTGCAATGTCATGCAGACATTGGTTAGTGTGATTGTTCCGATGCTGCTTCCGGCGCTTGTTTCCTGTGCGCTGTTCCAGTTTATGTGGTCTTCAAATGACTTTATGGGACCGCTGCTGTATGTCAAGACACCGGCAAGATATCCGGCGGCGATTTTTGTAAAGTTGTCAATGGACGCAGATAATGGATTTGAGTGGAACCGTGTACTGGCAACCTCGTTGATATCTATTGTGCCGTCACTGGTTGTATTTTTCCTCGCACAGGATCA
Organism: Lachnospiraceae bacterium; assembly: GCA_029068555.1. Lineage (GTDB taxonomy): Bacteria > Bacillota > Clostridia > Lachnospirales > Lachnospiraceae > COE1. The sequence goes on along the minus strand of JAIECJ010000210.1, from coordinate 30,947 downwards.
GTTTGTGGAAGGAATAGCGGCAGGCGGAGTCAAAGGCTAATGTGAAAAGATTTTCTAAGGCTGTAAAGGACACAGCCTTAGAAAATCTAAGTTTCACGCGGCAAATTAGGACAGGGATCAAGTTCGCAGGTACTTAGCAGTTTTGGAGGTAAGACAGAATGCTGGAGAGAATTTTTGATGCGGATAATGTTGTATTTCGCTTTCTGGGGACAGTAGGATATATTTGGTGGCTTCATATTTTATGGCTGCTGTGTTCCCTTCCTCTTATCACAGTTGGCGCTTCGACGACGGCATTGATTTATAGCTGTATGAAGCTTCATAACAAAGAAGGATATGCAACGCGCAATTTTTTTCGTTCTTTTCGGGAAAATTTTATACAGTCAACAATTTTGTATGTGATATTTCTGATTATCGGGGGACTTCTTTTGATGGATTTGATTTTATCAGGGTATACCGCTTCGGGACTGGGGCGGTTTGTCCGGTATGGAGCCATCGCACTGCTGATACCATACGCAATGACATTGTTGTATACATTTGCGGTTCAGGCGAAGTTTGTCAATCCGGTGGCAAAAACGCTGCGGTATGCTTTTGGTTTATCAATAAAATATTTCAAATATACCATTCAGATGATATGCGTGGCGGCTATTGCCCTGTGCCTTAACATGACAATTGTTTTGGCAAACTTTATTACTCTGTCAGTAGGCGTCGGGATTGTGGTATATATTTTTTCCTTATATTACAATAAGATTTTTTCCGAGATATTGGAAAGACAGGGCATGGAGGATAGTGGATTGTCCTGACTGATATTTGCACCAAATTCAGTCGAAGTAAGGTACTGCCTTTTATGCCTTTGCCCCCTGCGCCTTCTTCATTTGGCACAAATCTCCCACAAATTGTGACGCACATCTGGCAGAAAGCTTTTTTCAAACATGCTCTTGCGGATGTAGCATTCATAATCATTGAGTTTTCCCTTATGGCTCAATATTCTATTGATTGTAAATGCATTTATCCAATGATAAAATGATATTGAAAGGACAAAAGCATGTTAATGAGGGATTGACAGGAACGCTGACAGCTGTAGGGGAGGATAGAAATGACAGACACAACGAAAAGCGGATGTTTTTGTATGAAAAATTTAGAATTAGAATATTTGGAATCGGAAAGAATTGAATTATACCCGCTTCCCAAAGGGGATAGATCTGATAGTGATATCAATGCATGGTATGTGATTGTCAGCAAGGAAGGGAATCTGCCGATTGGCAGGATTGGAATCGTGCACTGCCATCCGGAATGGAAAAACACCAGGCTTCAGATTGTGATTCAGGATGAGGAAAAGCGCGGGCAGGGCTACGGAATGGAAGCGCTTAGGCTTGTGGAGCAGTACATATTTGATATTCTGGCATACCAGAGGATCGCAGTGCGGATAGCAGATTTTAATAAGGGGGCTGTACAGTTCTTTAAAAAAGCGGGCTACAAGCTTGAGGGTGTTCAGGAGCAAGGTTGTTTTTATAATGACCAATTTTATGATGTGATACTGCTTCGCCTTCTGCGGGACGAGTATGTTGACCGTTAAACGAAGTATCAGTTAATAGAGATAAAGAAAGAGCTGAAACAGACGCTATTTTGTGCACACGCCGATGCAAGGGGAAGTATGCGATTGGAGTGGCGCATCGGCGGCGCGTGGACAGTGAGAAGGGATTTTTACTACATGATTTGTGCAGATCCGTATCGCTTGCCAATATAGTAAATGTAATCTGGTGTGATTAATCTAGCGGGTAATTTGGAAACGGTGGTAACTGAGGTGATATATTCTTCGTCTTCTTTGGATAAATCTGTTTTATAGGTTATTTTTCCTGAAGCAGATAAGAGAAGAATATTTGAGTCAAACATTTTATGGTGATTTTGGCACATCCATAATCCGTTCTCGCCATCTGTAGCATATGTAAGTTTTTCATCTGATGAAAGGGTATGAATTCGCTTGATATCCGCAACTGGCCATATGTGGGCACCCTGAATGATTTCTGATATTCCACAGTTGCATAGGACACAATGTCTTTCGCCCAATCTGTCAAGGAGATGTGCATTAAACCTTGGTGAACGGAGACTATTATTTTTTTCTAATTCTTGACGCTCTATTTCGTCATCAATATTTACGATTTCTATATTTCCCATTGAACGGAGAACCTCTAGACTTGCTTCTGGAAGTTCTTTTAAATCCTGCTCATTATATTCATAAAGAACAATATGGTCTTCTGGCTGGGCTAATTGACTTATGGCATAGCAGATTAAACTTGTATCATATTTGTTTGCACCATATGTTTTGCCATAGATTTCATATTCGTGAGGTGCGTTTTTGACTATATATGTAGCATTATTTCCAGAATTTTTATCGCCGTTTTCCTTTCTGGCGCGGATGATATCATCTATAGAAGAGAAAGCAGTAATCTGCCCGGCAAGAGATGGCGGTGTATTTATAAAATTGAATCCAGTGGTTTTCATTAATCTATACATGAAAAGGTAATAGGGCGTAGCATTATTACCACTACAAGGCAGAAAATAAAAGTAAAGCTCTTTTTCTGTGTGTGCATTGGAGTAATAGCGATTGAATGCAGTAGGAACACTCTGAATACCAGAATTGCGTCCTTCACATTTTTCATCAGAGAAACAGATATAGATTGCTGTGTTGTGATATTGCAAAATACCTAGTCTCCCCTGATTATATTTTGCATCAAGAAATTCATCAGAGTAGTCATTTTCTACAAATTCAACTTCGTAATCGTAGCTTTTAGTAATCTCAGAGCAAATCTGTTTCATTACAGGAGCAGTGACAAGATGGTCAAAATATATTCCTGTTTGCTCAGATTTTTGCATGTTTCTTTTGATAATGAATTTGGGAATCTCTCTATATATCATAATTTAATATCAATATCTCCTTTCTTGGCTGGCCAGAAATGCCTATAATGTCACCTAAAGGGATGCAGGTATGGTTATTTCTGCTAATCCATTCTTCAAGTGCGGTGTTTGTCATATTTTTGTGCTCAAGGACATAGGAGAGCATACAAGGAACATGCCGCTGAGTCATTTCGTCAATGAATGTAAATAGTTCCTGTTCAAGCGCGTCATCCCATCCTTTAAAACCACGCTTACCGTCATTGTAACTTCCTGTTGTGAGTTTGTATGGCGGATCGAAATAAAGGAAAGTGTTTTCATTTACTTCAAGATAATTTAGTAAATTTATATAATCAGTGCTTATAAAAGTTACATTTTTTTCTTTGATTACTCTGCTAAAACTGATAAGCTTTGCAAGTATGCAATCATTAAACCAGCGAACTCCGGCAGTGTTATTAAAACCATAATTGTTATTAAAGCGTATTTGCTGCTGGTAACTATAAAGTATAATGGCGAAAAGCATACGCGGGTCTTTTTTGTTTTTGGGGAGACCATTATAAAAATCACGTGCAGCCAGATAGGTTTCTTTATTACCTTTTTCGAGATGATGCTTTTCTATAAATTTTTTTACGTATGTGATATACTGATATGTATCATATTTTCTAAATGATTCAATCAGTTCTTTCACGATAAAGTTTATATCATTGTAGTATACTGAATCAGAAACAGAATTTATGCCTACATTAAATCCGCCGCCGAATACGTCGATAAATGTGTCGGCAGGAATTAGATGCTCATTTATATAAGGAATTACTTTGGCTTTGCTGCCTATGTAATTAAGAGGGGATTCGTATATCACATCTTCATTCGGTTTCTTTTCAATATAGAAGAGATATTCATAATGCGTATTCTTGTTTTTAGATTTCCAGTTTTCGTATTTTTTATAGGGTATTTTGATACATTCAAAAGACTCCTCAGTACCATATCTTTTCATGATAGATTCGATGTATTCTTTGCGCATATCACCATCATTATTATAGCTTAAGAAAATATGTGCTGCAGTTGTTTTGGCAAGAATTTTATCTAAGAGAATGTGTACTTTGTATATCTTAGACCAATCTGAGCGCATTTCCCGTGTGCTTCGAGAACCGGTTACTGCGCTTACATTTTCTGGTCTATCGTCAAGAATAAGCGTTTCAAGTAAATGATATTGTGTACCATACTGATTTTGGGTGTAAGGAGGGTCAAGATACAAAATGTCACATTGGATTTCGCCAATAATATTTTCAAGTTTTTCGGTATGAACTTGAATGTGATGAATCGCTTCTATACCGTCAGACAAATCTATAAATTGAATATCTCTTAAAGCGCGATCATCCCATTTCTTTAGGAATGCACCATATACACCTGCAGTATTTGAAACGAATGAAACAGATTCTATTAGGCAGGCTAGTAAATAACGATATTCCTGTTCTGTTATTTGCTTGTTGGTAAACCAATCTTCAATTGTATGTCTGAAATAATCAACACGTCCGGCATTGTGCTCTGACAGATACATCCGTGCTGATCCACCGGGAGAGTATGTGTTGTAAAAAAAACCTTTGATTATATCATCGTTTGCGTTGAAAAAATCAAAGGGATTAAAACCTAATTGCTCAAATGTGCAGGAAGCAGCTACCATACGTCCATATGCATAGGTGGTCGCGCAGTTTAAGTTATCATTTATAACGATATCACATACATCTTTAAAGCTATTGGCAACGGAACCTGTTCCGCAGAATGCATCAAAAAAAACAGTGTTAGGTTGGATATCTACTTTATTCATTATGATATTTTTTATTATGTCGGTTATCGAATCTTTATTTCCTAAATATCTCAAGGTAAAAATCCTTCCTTAATATAGATTATGGGAAGCGTCTTCGACGGCCTTGCCCTTTATGCCTTTGCCCCCTATGCCTCCTTCATTTGACACAAATCTCCCACAAACTGTGACGCATACCTGGCAGAAAGCATTTTTCAAACACGCTCTAGAGTGCGGTTACATTATATCGTAAAATATCCTTGAAAACAATAGAGAACAGACAAATTTTTAACAGTCTGTTATGTGCCTGTTACTGTTCACACCTACGCCAAAGTAGTGGGAATCATGCGCCAAAATGCTTGCCTTTTAGCATTTTGTGTGCAAAATCTGTTATAATTCACACCTCAATAACTTATAAGCTGATGAAAACTGGCGTTGGTGTGAATTGTAACATGTGCCTGTTACTGTTCACACCAACGCCAAAGTAGTGGGAATCATGCGCCAAAATGCTTGCCTTTTAGCATTTTGTGTGCCTTGATAACTTCATCCTGTCCTTGGAATTGATGCATCAGCAATCAGCATTTGCCGGATTGCTTCTCATCTGGAAGTACTGCACCCGTTTTGTCTCACCATTTCCAATGTACCTGTCATCAATATTGTAAATGATGCCGGTTTCCTGGAAGTCGGAAAGTCCGTCTCCGTCCGTGTCTGTCTTTTCGACATCTGTATATACAATCTGACCGTTGGGAAGCTTCATTCCTGCGGTTTTGTATATGTCATAAAGCCCGTCTCCGTCTGTGTCCGCAGCACTTGGCTGATTTAGTGTACTGTCCTCAATTGATACAAAAATTGACCCAAGCTGTGAGACATCCCCATTGTAATAATATTCTCCGCCTGTCTGGGACGCAATTTTCTGCAGGTTTACGTGTGACGAGGTATTTTATAAAACACTAAATCCGAAAATCCTTCCGGGGATGTTTTGTAGTAAGGATATCCCGCTGCTTGGACATGGCAACATGCGTATAGATCTCCGTAATATTAATCGAACTATGCCCCAGCATCTCCTGTATATATCGTATATCAACATCCGCCTCCAAAAGACTCGTAGCAAAAGTGTGTCGAAACATATGCGGCGTAATGTGCAAATCAATCGCTGCAAGCGAAGTATATTTGTTAATCATCCGACGCACAGCCTGATCCGATAATTCCTTACCGTTCTGGTTGGCAAAAAAATGCCCGCAGCTTTGTATTTCCGACTGGAAATCACACTGATACCGCTCCAGAATATGAGCGACAGCATCACTTCCAATCTGTACTTTGCGCTCCTTGGAGCCCTTTCCATAAATCAATATCGTCCGGTCATACAGATTGACATTGCCTGCCGAAAGCGCACAGAGTTCCGAAATGCGTATTCCGGTTGCAAAGAGCAGCTCAATCACTGCGGCATCCCTGAGGGCATTCCGCTTCTGGTAATCTGTTTTTGCGTTGGACAGCTGCGCATATATGGTTGACAAAAAAGTTTCGACAGTATGCAGTGGTATTGTTTTGGGCAAAAGAGCCGGCTCGCGGAACTTTACCTGTATTTTATGAAATGGATTTCGATCCAACAAGTCTTTGTATTCAAAATAATGAAAGAGCGCTTTTAATGAAGCAATCTTTCGCTTGACTGTTTTGGGCTTATAGTGCTGGTGAAGCCCTGCTATGTAATTTTCCAGTATGTCCGGCGTTATTTCCAAAATACTGCCCGATTGAAAATCGCTGCAAAACTGGTTTAAGTCAATTCGGTACGCCCGCAGTGTTTTCTCATCCAGCCGCTTCTGGTACTGGCAGTAGTCCAAGTAGTTTTTTACCTGTGCTCCTAAATCGTTCATAAATTAAAATCCTCCATTTCTGTCAAAGACTGCGAATTTGTGCCATGCACAAATCACATAATTGCCTTTTCTTTTGTAATTCAAAATATATCGTACATGCAAATGAAATATTATGCACCTGTTTCTTTTGTAGAACAATGAAAGACAAACTGTGTTTCTCTCTAAAATCACTAAAATTATCCCATAAATATTAAAATATTTTTTAAATGTTCTCGAAATGTTCATTTTAAAATGATTGAATTTATAAAAGTTATCTGTTACAATAGTTTTTAGTTTGTGCATTGGCAGTTTTATGTAAATCAGCACACAAGGATTATTTTATGATTGGAGCCGTATATGAGTATTATAGAAAAAGTATTCGGTACACACAGTGAACGCGAATTAAAAAGGATTGAACCCATTGTAAAAAAGATAGAAGGCTATCGTGAGGAAATGGGAAAGCTGACGGATGAGGAATTAAAAGGTAAAACCGCAGCGTTCAAAAAAAGAGTATCCGAAGGGACAAGCCTTGATGATATTCTTCCGGAGGCATATGCAGTTGTTCGCGAGGGAGCGAAACGTGTACTGAACCAGGAACACTACAGGGTACAGCTGATAGGAGGTATAGTATTACATCAAGGACGTATTGCGGAAATGAGAACTGGCGAAGGTAAGACACAGACAGCCCTTCTGCCTGCGTATCTGAACGCACTTGAGGGAAAAGGTGTCCATGTAGTCACAGTCAACGATTATCTGGCAAAGCGAGATGCTGAGTGGATGGGACAGGTACATGAGTTTCTGGGATTAAAAGTGGGCGTCGTGTTAAATGACATGAAGCCTGAGGAAAGACGAGAGGCGTACAACTGTGACATCACTTATGTAACGAATAATGAACTTGGTTTCGACTACCTGCGTGACAATATGGTAATCTACAAGGAACAGCTCGTTCTCAGGGATTTGCACTATGCCATCATCGACGAGGTGGACTCCGTGCTCATTGATGAGGCGAGGACACCGCTCATCATATCAGGACAGAGCAGCAAGTCTACAAAACTCTATGAAGTATGCGATATTCTTGCCAGACAGATGAAGCGCGGTGAGGATATTCCGGAAATGACCAAGATGGATTTCGTCATGGGTGTCGAACAGGAGGAAACAGGAGACTTTATTGTCAACGAGAAAGATAAGGTCATCAACCTCACCGCAGCAGGTGTGGAGCGGGTTGAAAAATTCTTTCAGATTGATAATCTCGCTGATCCTGAAAATCTTGAAATACAGCACAATATCATGCTTGCGCTCCGTGCACATAACCTGATGTTCCGCGATCAGGATTATGTGGTAAAAGACGACCAGGTATTGATTGTGGACGAGTTTACAGGACGTATCATGCCCGGACGCCGTTACTCTGACGGTCTGCATCAGGCAATCGAGGCGAAAGAGCATGTTAAAGTTAAGAGAGAGAGCAAGACACTTGCCACTATCACATTCCAGAACTTTTTTAATAAATTTGATAAAAAATGCGGTATGACCGGTACAGCGCTCACGGAAGAAAAGGAGTTCAGGGATATCTACGGCATGGACGTTGTCGTTGTGCCCACAAACCGACCTGTTGCCCGTATTGACAATCAGGACAGTGTATATAAGACCAGAAAGGAAAAACTGCATGCCATTGTGGACGCAGTGGAGCAGGCGCATTCCACAGGACAGCCAGTGCTTGTCGGTACGATTACCATTGAGGCGAGTGAGGAACTGAGTAAAATGCTGACAAGGCGCGGCATCCAGCACAAGGTACTGAACGCGAAATTTCACGAGCTTGAGGCGGAAATCGTGGCGGATGCCGGACAGCATGGCGCGGTGACCATCGCGACGAACATGGCAGGTCGTGGTACAGACATCAAGCTTGACGAGGAGGCTAGGGCAGCAGGCGGTCTGATGATTATCGGCACGGAGCGTCATGAGTCAAGGCGTATCGACAATCAGCTGCGCGGTCGATCCGGACGTCAGGGAGACCCAGGTATGTCCAGATTTTACATCTCTCTTGAAGATGACCTGATGCGTCTGTTCGGTTCCGAGCGGCTGATAAATATGTTCAATGCACTCGGAATTCCTGAAGGGCAGGAGATTGAGCACAAGATGCTCACAAGCGCTATTGAAAATGCCCAGAAAAAGATAGAGAGCAATAACTTTGGAATCAGAAAAAATCTTCTTGAGTACGATCAGGTCATGAATGAGCAGCGTGAAATTATCTATGAGGAGCGCCGACGCGTTCTTGACGGCGAGAGTATGCGGGATGCCATCTACAAGATGATTACGGACATTGTCGAAAGTTCTGTGGACACGGCAGTCAATGATGACTTAGAGCCCGAAGAGTGGGATTTGAATGAACTGAACACACTTCTGCTTCCCATCGTGCCGCTGCACCCAATAGTGCTTGAACGTGTATCTAAGAAGACGAAAAATGGATTAAAGCACCAGTTAAAGGAAGAAGCTGTAAAGCTTTATGAGAGCAAGGAAGCGGAGTTCCCCGAGCCGGAGAATATCCGTGAGATAGAGCGTGTCATTCTGCTGAAAGTGATTGATCGCAAATGGATGGATCACATTGACGATATGGATCAGCTGCGTCAGGGTGTCGGTTTACAGGCATATGGACAAAGAGATCCGCTTGTTGAGTACAAAATGAACGGCTATGAAATGTTTGATGCCATGACAGCAAATATCAAGCAGGATACAGTGCGTCTGCTGCTCCATGTAAAGGTAGAGCAGAAAGTCGAGCGTGAGGAAGTGGCAAAAGTTACTGGTACAAACAAGGACGATACTGTGCAGAAAGGTCCCAAGATGCGTGCTGAGGCAAAAGTATATCCAAACGATCCATGTCCTTGCGGAAGCGGCAAGAAGTACAAGCAGTGCTGCGGGCGAAAAGGCTGAAAGTAGTTCAAAAGACTTTGCGCCATAGGACGCAGAGCCAAAAACTACTTTCAGTTCCGGAAGAACGATTTATGTTCTTCCTCATATAAAATTGTGAAGGTGGTGAACGCAATGGTAGAACTCGACCAGATGAAACAAGAGTTACAGACTTACGAAAGTCCATTAGCGGAAGTGAGGGATTCACTTTGACCTTGCAAATAAGGAAAAGCGAATCGAAGAGTTAGAGCGTGAGATGGAGGCGCCCGGTTTCTGGGATGATCCTGACCGCTCAAACAGACAAATGAAAGAATTAAAGCAGCTGAAAGGCACAGTAGACCAGTGCAAGGAGCTCAAGTCCCGGTATGAGGATATTGAGACTTTAATTGAGATGGGATATGAGGCGGAGGATGCTGAGATGATACCCGAGATTCGGGAGGAGCTGGATCGGTTTATCGAAACCTTTGAGGCGCTTCGCATCAGTACCTTATTATCAGAGGAATACGATAAATGCAATGCGATTCTAAAGCTCAATGCCGGCGCTGGCGGCACAGAGAGCTGCGACTGGGCTGGAATGCTTTACCGCATGTACACCAGATGGGCTGAGCGGAGAGGCTTTACTGTTGATGTGCTGGATTTCCTTGACGGGGACGAGGCAGGCATCAAGTCTGTTACCTTTCAGGTAAATGGTGAGAATGCATACGGTTATCTCAAATCAGAAAAAGGAGTGCACAGGCTTGTGCGCATTTCCCCATTCAATGCACAGGGAAAGCGCCAGACATCCTTTGTGTCATTGGACGTGATGCCTGATATCGAGGAAGATTTGGATGTGGAGATAAATGAAGACGATTTGCGTATAGACACATATCGAAGCAGTGGTGCAGGCGGCCAGCACATCAATAAAACTTCTTCTGCGATCCGAATCACACATATTCCGACAGGTACAGTAGTACAGTGTCAGAATGAGCGCTCCCAGTTCCAGAATAAGGACAAGGCAATGCAGATGTTAAAGGCAAAGCTGTTTTTACTGAAACAGGAGGCAAACGCGGAAAAGCTTTCAGATATACGCGGCGAAGTAAAGGAAATTGGCTGGGGCAATCAGATTCGCTCCTATGTCATGCAGCCATATACCATGGTAAAGGATCACAGAACGAATTTTGAGTCCGGAAATGTAGATGCGGTTATGGACGGTGCGCTTGACGGGTTTATCAATGCCTATCTCAAATGGAAAAACAATGGAGTAGAGCATTAATGCCTTTGCAAATCCGAAGAATACAGAAGCTTGATAGACTATTACAATAGACAATAACGACTCAAAAAAGCCAGGCACGTTAATTATGTGTCTGGCTTTTTATTATATGCGGTTCGCTTTTTTGCGCGTCTTTTCTTCGTACATGGTTTCATCAGCTATTCGAATATAGTCGTCAAGCGTCTTGTCAGTAGCCATATCGGTGTAGACAGCTCCCACGCTAAAGGTCAGGTCAAACGGAAGATTTTGCTCTTTCGCTTTCATGGTTACTTCCTCGCGCATATGGCTTATCATGTTCCCATATTTTTCCTGATTCATATTTTCACATACAATGATAAACTCATCACCACCGTTTCTGACCGGAATATCACATTTACCGCAGTGCGCCATAATCGTTGAGGCAATAATGTTTATTGCATTATCTCCGTAGTCATGACCAAAATTGTCATTGATATATTTGAGCCTGTCCATATCAACAAACATAATCAGCAGATTTTCGCCTTTGCTCTTTTTCTCGTCGAATAAGCTGCACACCAGCTTTTGGAAGCCAAGACGGTTATAGAGCCCAGTCATGGCATCTTTGACATTCATGTCCGCAAGCATCTTGTTCATATATCCTAGTTTTTCTTTTTCATACAGATTTCGCATCGCGGAGATGAGGACATTGAGCACCTTGAATAAATACTGCTTTTCCATCAGGTAGACGGCATTGCGTATGACAAAATATCCGATTGTGTGCTGTCTAAAATGGAGTGGCATAAACAGGAAATCCATTCCCCCTTTTTCTGTGTAATCAAACATGGGGAACAGGCTGTCAATTGTACATTTTTCGCTGCTTGTGCCTTTTTTCATGTCATAGGCAAATTCCACGGACATTTTCTCTGGATAGCTATGTACATGAAACTTCTCGTCATCAATCAGACTGGGATTAAAGAAATTCAAATCCTGGTGAAAATCATTCATGTGTTCATCCAGCACAATGTACATGGCATCACACTTTAAAGCCGGAATACACGCTGGGATACACGCGGAAATTTCCTTGATAGACTTACAGTTCAATATGGCATACTCCAGTCCAAGTACCTGTTCCTCAAAATCAATCGTCTCGATTTCATACAGAATCTGTTCTTTTGAACGTTTTTCCTGATCGACTATAGAATCGCTTTTACAGCCACAGCTATCCCAGTATACAGACTTGGCATCTGCATAGTTGTACTTTTCAACGGTCTGTCCGTCCCATATTCGTATCAGCAGATCTGCACAGAGATAACCGATATCTTCACGGATGTAACCGATCGTAGTAATTTTTGGGGAATAGAAGGCAGCCTTGTCAAAGTTGTCAAATCCGGTCACGCAGAAATCATCAGGAACCTTGTACCCCATTTTTTCTGCAGCATTCAGAACACCGACAGCGATATTGTCACTGGCGCAGATGACAGCATCCGGAAGCTGACCGCCTTTGTCAAGCTGGCTTGCCATATATGTAAAACCTCTGTAACCGCACGAAAACTCATAAGATTCGAAATAGAAATCGTTTTCCGAGTATGCTAAATGATGACTATGCATAAATTCTTTTAATGCGTTTGTGCGGATGTTGTTCTCATAATTGCTCTGGGGCCCCATCATAAACCAGAACCGGCGGCAATTGTGTACTGTATAGAGATGTTCAATCATGGTTGTCATGGAACCACGGTTATCAACCCCGACATAATAAAATCCCGAAAACTTATTTGAGATGGAAATAGCAGGTTTACCTGTTTTTCTGACAATATCGGCAATCTCGTTGGCAACCTCTGGGTAACGGATATTGTTCAGATCCATCACAATGCCGTCAAAATCGTTCAAATCCGGAAGCTTGTAGATATTATATTCGCCGATATTGAAATCCGCATCCCAGCTCCAGTCGCCGGAACTATTGAATATATAGAGATTGATATCCTCGCCTGACTCGTGAATTCTCTGCAGGATTCCCGCGGGCCAGGCGTATGTAAAGTAACGTTTCCATCCGTCCATTATTAAGGCAATTTTTTTCATCAGCGACCTCCAATCGCAAACATCTTACAATAAATAGATTGTTCAGTATATATAACTAAAAATAAATCAAATTTAGCTATGTATTATATTGATTATACCATAAAAACAACACAATGTACAATATTTTGAAAGGGATCAATATAAGAGGTTAATAACAACTCCGGAAATCAAAAGTATTTAGGCATTGTTACGGTTTGTTACTGTTCACACCTACGCCAAAGTAGTGGGAATCATGCGCCAAAATGCTTGCCTTTTAGCATTTTGTGTGCAAAATCTGTTATAATTCACACCTCAATAACTTATAAGCTGATGAAAACTGGCGTTGGTGTGAATTGTAACTACGGTTCGGCTGGTATCTCACATAAACAGTAAAATAGATTGATTATAAATAAATAATGCGATATACTAACGTCAAGATTGTCGGTAACCACAGATGAGCATTCGGTCGAGTCTGATTGATGCGTTGATATGTGACCGTTTCTATTACTTTGGCGGTTATATTTGGCAACAGATTGTGCCGAACATATCTTCATGTGCATGGCGGAAGATTGAGCTGCAGCGATTGATGACAATGCAGCAGATGAAGATTTGGGCAAGTGAGATGCTGTGATATTTAGCTGCCGCAGTAATATATGCCAGACAGAGAGGGAGAAAGAGAATGATTTACACAGTAACATTAAATCCAGCAATAGATTACGCCATAGGTGTCGAGAAGCTTGAACCGGGGATGACAAACCGCGCAACATTTGAGCAGCTGCTTCCGGGAGGAAAGGGGCTCAATGTCTCAATAATTCTCGGCAATCTGGGCATAGACAATATTGCGCTTGGATTTATAGCAGGGTTTACGGGAAAAGAAATCAGGCGTAGATTTGAGGCTTTTGGCGGAAAAAGTGATTTTATCGAATTAAAAAAAGGCATTTCAAGGATTAATGTAAAAATTAAATCAAGTATTGAAACGGAGATTAACGCAGCGGGTCCTGCAATTGACACTGAAGCGCTGTCACTGCTTATGGGCAAGCTGGACATGCTTAAGGACAAAGATATACTGATTCTTGCAGGGAGTCTGCCGTCATCATTGCCAGATACACTATACAGTGACATCATGAAAATGCTTGCAGACCGCAATATAATGATAGTAGTGGATGCGACAAAGGAGCTCCTTCTCAATGTGCTGCCGCATAGGCCGTTCCTTGTGAAACCAAATAGTCATGAACTTGGGGAAATATTTGGGGTGACGATTACAACACGGGAGGAAGTAGTTCAATATGCAAGGAAGCTTCAGGAAAAGGGGGCAGGCAATGTGCTGGTATCAATGGCGGGGGATGGCGCCGTGCTTGTGACACAGGAGGGGGATATTTTGATGCGCGAGGCGCCGAAAGGAATTGTAAAAAATTCGGTTGGAGCCGGAGACTCCATGGTTGCGGGATTTGTTGCGGGCTGGTGTGCGCGGAGAGACTATGGCTACGCGTTCAAAATGGGGCTGGCGTCCGGCAGTGCGAGCGCATTTTCAGAACTGCCTGCCACGCGGCAGGAAATAGAAGCCGTATATCAGTCATTGTAAAAAACGGATGCAGGCAGCCTGAATGCTGAAATTATATACTGTTTATTGATTTGTTCCGAACGGCCATCAAATCCAGGTAAAAATTTGTCGTCGCCATATTCATATAAGGTAGAATCCATATAAGCGGTATACCACAGGCAAACGCACTGAGCAGGAACGAGGGGACAAAGCTCAGATACAGTAGAAATAGTCTTAATTTATTGCCATGCATAACCTCGAAGCTTCTTTTTAAGACGGTTGAGACATTCCAGTCAGGAAAGTCAAGTATCATAAAAAATGCCGGAAAGAATGGCAGGGTTAGTACAAGTGAAATGACAGTGCACACAACCATGATAACACACAGTTTCATTGTGGCACTGTACAAGACGCTGTATGCTTCCAAAAATTCTTCATTGTTTGCAAGATTTCCATATAGAAACGGACTAAATCCGCTGATTGTATTTTCGCTGAGAAAAGGAATCGCATCAACAACATTCGTATATTGAACGGAAGCAATGTCAAAAGGAATGATGCAGATGGACTCAATCAGTGCGATAACAGCACCAATCTCCAAAATTTTCAGTGTATTTTTTCTGAATCCGCAGAACAAATCCTCAAGTGTGCTTTTCATATTGCAGGCTGTTTTTAAAAAGATAAAGGATGCGCCGACACTCAGCAAGGAAGCAGCAGCATTCACGACAAATAGCAGAATATAATTTGTCACATATCCCATTGCTGACTTTGTGGAAACAAGAGAAGTGACAAGATCGGCAGTCAGTGAAGTGATGATAAACTTCAGGATGATTGCGCCAAAAAGGATTCCAAAGCGCTGGCTGGTCTGTATCTTTGCCATTAATTTTAACTCAAAGTTACTCTTATATTGGGGTTGTTGCATAATTTTACAGTTATATCCTTTCTAATAATATATAATGAAACCTAATCAGCATTGTAACATGTTTAAGACAGGAAAACAATAAATTTTCTTGAATACGGACGCGTTTTAGCATATAATTGTTACTGTTCAGACAGGACTTGACATTTACTGCCAAGTCTGTGTGAAAACTATGGCAGGAATGTAATAATCCATTTGCGAAGCAAATGTTGTATGGATTTTTACTTGCTGCTGGAGCGGAGCGAACAGTAGCACATATTTATGCACACAGGCAGGGGAAAAGCGTTTCCCCTACTCGGTCAGTATGGAGACGCTGTGGATATGTTCCGTGAGTGCAGAAAAAATTTAAAGAAGGAAATGTATAGCAATGGACATTATTTTAAAGCTAAAAGAGGAACTAAATGTAGAAAAGTGGCAGGTGGAAGCTGCCGTAAAGCTGATAGATGAGGGAAATACCATTCCATTCATCTCTAGATACCGTAAGGAAGTCACCGGCTCGTTAAATGATGAAGTGTTGAGAAATCTCAATGAAAGGCTGGGCTATCTTAGAAATCTGGAGGATAAAAAGGAACAGGTTCTCGGAAGTATAGAGGAACAGGGCAAACTGACAGAGGAGCTAAAGGATAAGATTCTTGCAGCCGAGACAATGGTAGCGGTTGATGATCTGTACCTTCCATATAGACCAAAGCGAAAAACACGTGCCAGCGTCGCAAAGGAGAAAGGACTTGACGGACTTGCGGACATTATTCTCGCGCAGGAGACGACAAAGTCCCTGATAGAGGAGGCAGAGCCTTATGTGAGTGAGGAGAAAGAAGTAAAGAATGTAAAAGAAGCGCTTCAGGGAGCCATGGATATCATAGCTGAGATGATATCGGACGAGGCAGACTATCGGTCATATATCCGGCAGGCAACGTTCGAGGAAGGCAGGATTACAAGTACGGCAAAGGACGAGAAAGCACAGAGCGTCTACGAGATGTACTATGATTTTGAAGAACCTGTAAGCAAGATTGCAGGGCACAGGGTTCTTGCACTGAACAGGGGGGAGAACGAAAAGCTTCTCACTGTTAAGATAGAGGCGCCTACAGAGCGTATTATCCGCTTTCTTGAAAAAAAATTGATTACAAAAGATAATGAGAATACAACACCGGCTTTACAGGAGACAATCGTTGACAGTTACAGCAGACTGATAGCACCTGCCATCGAGAGGGATATCCGAAATGAGCTTACAGAGAAAGCTGAAGATGGGGCAATCTCTGTGTTTGGCAAAAATTTAGAGCAGCTGCTCATGCAGCCCCCAATTGCCGGAAAGGTTGTTCTTGGCTGGGATCCTGCATTCCGTACAGGCTGTAAGCTTGCTGTTGTAGATGCTACAGGAAAGGTGCTCGACACAAAAGTCATCTATCCGACAGCACCTCAGAATAAGGTGGAAGAATCCAAAAAAGAGTTAAAAAAACTCATCAGCAAGTATAACATAAGCCTTATTTCTGTCGGGAATGGAACTGCTTCGCGCGAGTCGGAGCAGGTTATTGTGGACTTGATTAAGGAGCTGGACACACCAGTTCAGTATGTTATTGTAAATGAAGCGGGAGCCTCTGTCTATTCGGCAAGTAAGCTTGCGACAGAGGAGTTTCCTAATTTTGATGTGGGGCAGAGAAGCGCGGCATCTATCGCAAGGCGCCTGCAGGATCCGCTTGCAGAGCTTGTAAAAATCGACCCGAAGTCCATCGGAGTAGGACAGTACCAGCACGATATGAACCAGAAAAAACTCAGCGAAGCGCTTAATGGTGTTGTGGAGGATTCTGTTAACAAAGTAGGCGTGGACTTAAACACGGCATCAGCTTCGTTGCTGGAATACATTTCGGGAATCAATAAGACAATCGCGAAGAATATCGTAGACTACAGGGAAACAAACGGACGTTTTAACAACAGAAAGCAGCTGCTGAAAGTGGCGAAGTTAGGCCCTAAGGCATTTGAGCAGTGCGCAGGCTTTATGCGCATTCTTGACGGCGACAATCCGCTTGATGCCACAAGCGTGCATCCTGAGTCGTATGATGCAGCGCTCAGACTTTTGGAGAAACTGGGAATTTCCATGGAAGACTTAAAGGAAATCCAGAAAAATGCGGCATCGGCAAAGGCGGTGAAGTCATCAAAGCAGGATAATAAGAAAAGAAATAATAAAAAGCAGAATATCGTCATCAAAAATACCGGCACGGCAATGGGAAAAGCGCTCGCGGCAGCCATGGATGGTGTAACGCTTGACGCACCGCAGTCTCAAGGCAGCAAAAATGAAACCCCTGTGCAGCAGGCAGCAGGAGGATTGGAGAGACGCGTCAGAGACAAGAAGAAAATGGCGGAGGAACTTGGAATTGGCGAGATTACACTCACAGATATTTTAAAAGAACTCGAAAAGCCAGCGAGAGACCCGCGCGAGAATATGCCAAAGCCGATATTGAGAAGTGATGTTCTTGAGATGAAAGACTTAAAACCGGATATGATTTTAAAGGGGACTGTGCGTAATGTCATTGATTTTGGCGTCTTTGTGGACATCGGTGTTCATCAGGATGGACTAGTACACATTTCACAGATTACTGAAAAATTTATCAAACACCCGCTTGAGGCAGTCAGCGTCGGTGACATTGTGGATGTCAAAGTGCTGGATGTGGATTTGGCGAAGAAGAGAATTTCCCTGACCATGCGGTTAGATAAAGACAGCAAAGCAAAATAGAAGGAATTAAGGTTGGGAAAGATGGATTTTCTTGAGACAGCAATTTACCGTATTATTTTAAAAACCTATATGTATATGCAGGAGACAGGGCGGACAGAAAGCTTTGAGCGTTTTCCATATCTCCACGTGCTGACACAACGGCTGACAGGGGAGATGCTGGAACGGTGGCAGCATGATACTGGGATGCAGGCAGAGCGTTATTATGGGCTGATTTCCCGGATGAATGGCACAAGTCTGCGGGACAATGGGGACGGACTGGAAGCTGATATCCTGTGCAATGTGCTTGATCTCTGCATTGCGGCGATGTATGTCCCTGAGTTTGCCGCGTACTTAAACTATTACACAGGCAATATGGTGACAATACAGCTTGCAGCCGAGATGGAAGGTATTGCGTATGAGAACTATTCGGATATGATGCGGAGACTGTGTAAAATACGCAAAGTGTGCTGGATAGATCAGAAAAAAGGTTCACTTCCGCATGCGGCGATTGAGGGGGATGATGTGCTGTTATCTTTTCTGACAGGGGATGATAGACCAGACAAAGTATTTTCCGGGGAAGCGGAATGGTTCGGATGTAATGACGCGCTTTCTCCAATGTTTATCAGACAGGATATGGCACAGAAAGGGGCGAAATTTCTCAGGGATACTGAATCCAGTGCAAGGGTTTTATTGCTGTCAGGAAAAGGCGGGCGGCGCTTCATGGCAAAACATATTGCGCATCAATTGGGAAAGGATTTGCTGCTTGTCGATTTGGCAAAGTGCAGAAATCCCTTTGGAGAAGATGCAGAACGTTTTTGGGGGAAGCTGGTTCATGCTGTTTTTCTGTATGACGCCTTGGTGTGTATTTATGGCATTGCATCAACCTTTATGTCACAATTCCAGATAACTGGAGCTGCGCTTGAAGAAACAGCAGTCCGACCCTTTCTTGACGCGGGTTGTTCAGTCATATTGTGCGCAGAGCCGGGTATAAGTTTGTTGGCGGACAGCAAAAACCAGGTACGCAGCATTGATATTGGAGAGATAACAAGAGAAGAACGAGAGGCAGTGTTTCGAGGATTTGCTAAAAGATATCAGATTTCGCTGGACTGTGCATATTATTCTGTGCGGTATCGTCTGTCCGCAAGTGAAATTGCGGATGCAATGGAAACATGGCGCAGTGCGGGTGGAGCAGAACTGGACGAACTTATGCAGATCTGTGACACTGTTTTATACAAAAGCCGGGAAAAGGTTTTTGGGCAGATATTGTACCCTTCGGTTGGTTTTGCAGACCTGAAACTGCCAAAGCATATGAAAGGGATATTAGAGCAGATATGCAGCAGTGTGACAGATGGGTACAAAATTTTCGAGGAGTGGAACCTGAAAAGGCAATATCCTTACGGAAGAGCAGTGACAGTGTTGCTTTCTGGTCCCCCGGGAACAGGAAAAACCATGTCTGCGCATGTGCTCGCAAAAGAGCTGGGAATAGCGCTTTACCAGGTGGATTTGTCACAGGTGCTTGATAAGTATATTGGCGAGACGGAAAAGCATTTGGAGCAGATATTTGAATTTGCTGGAAAAGTGAAGCCGGTACTCTTTTTTGACGAAGCGGATTCGCTTTTTGGAAAACGCGGAGAGGTGACGGATGGGAAAGACAGGTACGCCAATATGGAAGTGTCTTACATTTTGCAGCGCATTGAGCAGTTTGATGGCGTTGTGGTTCTTGCAACAAACTTCTATAATAACATTGACAAGGCATTTCTGCGGAGAATGAAATATGTCCTAAAATATCAGTCGCCCGATGCCGGAATACGCAGGAGCATCTGGGCGGACTGCATGCCGCCGGAACTGCCAAGGGAAGAACTGGATCTGGACTATCTGGCGCACCAGTTTGATTTTACTGGTGGAATGATAAAAAATGTAGTCTATGTAGCCTGTGTAATGGCAATACATCAGGGGACAAACCTGCGCATGGAACATATTCTGATGGCAATCCGCGCGGAGTATGAGAAAATGGAACGAACCATCACAAAAGACATGTGGGGTGAGTACGGGTATCTTTTGGAATAAAAAAGGCATTCTTGTGAACAACAGGAATGCTTTTTTTATTCCAAAAGATACCCATGCAGAGGAAGTATGAAGCAAAAGCGGCGCACGGGCTGCGCGGCGAGTATCTGACAGGAAGTACTACTAAAAATTCCACCAGAGTAGTATTCCCTGCTGAGTTGGATGGGGTTATAGTTTGTTTATTAATAGATATTTATATCTTTATTGCCAAAACATTAATAAAAAATTTATAGAAAATGCATAAATTGAGAAGCCTGTTTATACATTTTTTATGAAATGCAAATTAATGTAAAATTAAGAAAATGTTAAAGACAAAATTAAGTAACAGTGATATGATATGACATCAGAAGGAGGACGTTAAAGTGGAGTATGAAACGCAGGCGTTCAGATCAAACATGAAATGAAAAATAAGTGTGAGGAATAGGAGACAATGGGCAATACGTTAATAGAAATCAGGAATATGAGAAAAGTTTATAACCCCGGCGAAAATGAAGTCCGGGCGCTTGACGGAGTGAACCTCACAATCTGTGAGAAAGAATTTGTGGCTATCATTGGACATTCCGGCTCCGGAAAATCAACCCTCATGAATATGCTCGGCTGTCTTGATGTGCCGACAGAAGGTACATACATGCTGCATGGAACAGATGTTTCGGATATGGTGGATGATGAACTTTCGGATGTAAGAAACAGGGAAATCGGTTTTATCTTTCAGGGATTTAACCTGATACAAAATCTTACGGCAGTAGAGAATGTCACACTTCCGCTGATTTATCGTGGTGTCGGGAAAAAAGAGCGGGAACAGCTTGCGCTGCGGGCGCTCGAGAAAGTAGGGCTTGCACACAGACTCGACCACAAGCCGGCTGAGATGTCAGGTGGACAGCAGCAGAGGGTGGCAATTGCAAGAGCCATCGCGCAGGCACCGCCAATTATACTGGCTGATGAGCCTACCGGTAATCTGGACTCCAATTCAACAAAGGAGATTATGCAGATACTGCGTGAGCTTCACAGCGAGGGCAGAACCGTCATCCTGATAACGCATGACAATGAGATAGCAGAACAGGCGGACAGAGTTATCAAAATCCGCGATGGCAAAATCGTATCGGACAGCGGTATGCGAAATTGCGGAAATATCATAAATGAGGAAAAAGTTATGGAGGATGCAGACAATGAGTAAGGGAGACAAAAAGACAGGCAAACGCAAAAAGAAATGGATTAAGATAGCGATACCGGCAGCAGTCGTGCTCGTAGCGGTATTGTTTATCAAAAATTCCATGAAAGGCGCAAGTGTAGGAATACCTGTGTATACACAGGCCGTATCGGTAGGTGATATTGACACAGAACTAAGCGTCAGCGGAAAAGTGATGGCGGAGGAGACAACCACATTTTTTGCACCTGCAAATGCAAAAGTTGAGACAATAGAGGTGACAAAGGGCGATGTTGTGAAGGCAGGGGATGTACTCCTGTGTTTTGACAAAGAGGCAGTGGCTTACGCGAAGCAGCAGAGTGAATTACAGGGAAAAATCAGTTCGGCAGATTACAATTCTAACATACAGAGTAACAACGAACAGAAGACAAAACTGGCACAGGCGGAAGCAGATATTGCGGAGTGTGAGGCGGCAATTGACAATTATGAAAAATATATCGACGACCTGACAAATGGCATAACAGATATCACGGCACTGAAAAAGTCTGATTTGTATGCAAAGATATACAGTGTCCAGAAGGAAATGAACGCATATGACCTTGCGCTGCAGATGCCGGATGAAGATACGGATGTGGAAATGCTCATGCGGAAAAAAGTAGATAAGCAGAATGAGTTAAATAAGCTTAATAATGAGCTAAGTTTACTTTCTGACTATAAGACAGACTATGGATGGGAAGATATGCTCACACAGGCAAAAAAAGATCTTGCCGATTATCAGGAGCGTCTGGCAGAGGCAAAGAGCACAAAGGCAGGAGCGGAGTCGTCAGTCGTAAACGGTAATAAGCTGGCAGGCTACCAGCTCAACAAGCAGAAGTCGGAGCTGGAAAGCGCGGATGCTGAAAAGAAGTATGAGGAAGCGCTCAACGGTGTTGTTGCAGGCTTTAACGGAGTGGTTTCAGAAATGAATGTTGTCGAGGGCGCAACGGTTCAGGAGGGTGCACAGCTCATGGTTCTTGAGAGCTTTGACAATGTATGTGTCGAGTTTCAGGCTTCCAAGTATGTACTGGAAACACTAGCGGTAGGACAGCCTGCGGAGATTACGATTTCAGGGAAGTCATACATCGGAACAGTCTCCAAAATTAATCATGTGGCGGAGGCGAACTCGTCCGGAACACCGATGGTAGCGGCAAGGGTACATATTGACAATCCCGACGAAAATATTTTTTTGGGAATCGAGGCGAAATTAAAGATTTTGACGGCAAGGGAAAAAGAGGTACTGCAGGTGCCAGTAGAGGCGGTTAATGTTGACAGCCAGGGGGAATTCTGTTATTTGATTGAAAATGGCGTACTGGTAAAAAAATATATTAATACAGGTATTTCCTCAGAAACATATATCCAGATTACAGAAGGCCTGACGGAAAATCAGGAGATTGTGACCTCATCTGCATATGGAATGGCGCTTGAGGAAGGGCTTCCGGTAACGCCGATGCCCGGGGCCGGCATGACGGCGCCGATAGTGGAAAATACAGCGGCATCGCCAGAACAGACGGAGACAGAGACGCAGACGGAGGCTGGTACAGACAATGGCTAGAATAATAGAATATGTAAAAATAGCCCTGATGAATATCCGCAGCAATAAGGGACGTTCCTTTTTGACCATGCTAGGTATCATTATTGGTATTTCCTCAGTCATTCTGATTGTTTCGGCAGGAAACGGATTTAAGGTCGGCATCAGCGGACAGCTTGACGAGCTGGTAGGCGGATACGTCCAGTTTTATGCAGATGTGCCAAGTGATGAGGCAGATTCCATATTGTTTACGAATGATGATCTGGATATGATTCTGGAAAAGGTACCCCATGTAAAGGGGGCGACAGATGTGTGGAATTTTGGCTCACAGGCGACTGCTCAGAGCACAAAAGGGACATTTACGGTGTCGATGATGTTCGGGAACGAATCACTGCTGTACTTTGACACGGCGCCAATTATCAGGGGAAGGTATTTTAACAAAAGCGAGGCACAAAGCGCGGCAAAAGTGTGTGTCATCTCCGAGCGTGGAGCCAAGAAAATGTATGGATCCACGGATGTCATAGGGATGGATGTCAATGTGAGCCTGTGGGGAATCACGGAAGATTATACAATTGTAGGTATACGAAAAGACAATGATTCTCTGGCAAAGCAGATGACAACAGGCACGAATGCAGATGTGGCATTGGAAATCCCGCTTACAACGTTGGAGGCTATGTACGGATATTACACGGATGAATTTTCATCGTTTATCGTATTTGCGGATTCGTCAGAATATGTTACTGAAATATCAAAACAGGTAAAAAACCTTTTGGAAGCCAGATATAATGTGCGTGGGAAAGAGTATATCCAGGCATATGACATGGCAAGCCAAGTTGGCATGATAAGTGACATTTTGAATTATGTGACAATTTTTATCATGCTTGTTGCAGGGATTGCACTGATTGTTGGTGGTATTGGCGTCATGAATATCATGCTGGTATCCGTTACAGAACGGACAAAGGAAATCGGTATTAGAAAGGCACTTGGGGCAAAGACGGGCTCCATCCTGTTTCAGTTTCTGATGGAGGCAGTGATTATCACGTTGATTGGCGGCTTTGTCGGTATTATTCTGGGCGTTCTTGGTGCAAAGGGAATCTGTGGAATAGCGGCGAATATGGGAATGTCCGGCATGAAAGCAGTCATTGATCCGAAAGTCGTACTTGCGGCAACCGGATTTTCTTCCCTGATTGGTATTTTTTTCGGAATTTATCCTGCAAGAAAGGCAGCAAAATTAAGTCCTATCGAGGCGTTGCGGCATGAGTAGGCATGAATAATATCATACAAGACTTGCACTTTGACTACTTTTTGGTATACTGTATAAAGAAAGTATGTAGAGTGCGTATACTAGAAGCACCTGTATCTTTAAAAATACAGGTGCTTCTACGTGCACATGTTTTACGGTACCATGCAGATTCATTGCTTAGAGCGTGTTTGAAAAATCATTCCTACCACCTGCATAACGACGCCAAAGCGTCGTATTCACCATTTTGCGTGATATTTGTGCCAAATTCAGTCAAAGGCATAAGGCATTGCCCTTTATGCCTTTGACCCCTACGCCTCTTTCATTTGGCACAAATCTCCCGCAAACTGTGACGCACATCTGGCAGAAAGCATTTTTCAAACACGCTCTAGGATACACAGATTAGGATACACAGATAAAGAAAGGCAGGACAGAAAATGGAAATAGAATTTGACGTCAAGATAACAGCCGGTGCGCTTTACGACTATCTCCTGTTTCACACATACACTAGTGTTTCAGGGATGATTGGTACGCTGGTAGGAGTATTTCTTCTCATGGCATTTGCCTCGACAAAATACTTTATCTACTTCATCGCAGGAGTCGTACTGATCGCATATCTACCATGTGCACTGTTTCTGAAAGCGATGCAGCAGGCACAGAACAATCCGGCATTTAAGAATCCGCTTCATTACAAAATGACAGCGGAAGGAATCAGTGTCTCGCAGGGAGAGAGTGAGGAGAAACAGGACTGGGATAGTTGTGTGAAGGCTGTTTCAACAGGGAAGAGTATTATCCTTTATACATCGAGAACGGCAGCATCCATATTTCCGAAAAAGGACTTGGGAGACAAAAAGGAAGCATTGATACAAATGATATCGACCCATATGCCTCCAAAGAAGGTGAAAATACGATTTTAATCTCTCTGGAAAGAATGTCAGGAATGGAGGATTTTCATGAATCACAGCATTGAATATATAGGAAAATATATTGAGACAAACAGTCCGGAGGAAACTTTCGAGGCAGGCAGGAAACTGGGACTATCCGCGAAGCCAGGGGAAGTGTATACGCTAAGTGGCAGTCTCGGAGCTGGCAAAACAGTATTTGCGCAGGGAGTGGCGGCAGGGCTTGGCATCGAAGCGCATGTCAACAGCCCTACATTTACAATTGTGCAGATTTATGAGGCGGGGCGGATGCCGCTCTATCATTTTGATGTGTACCGCATCGGTGATGTGGAGGAGATGTATGAGATTGGATATGAAGATTATTTTTTCGGAGACGGCGTGTGTATCATAGAGTGGGCGGAGCTGATTGCGGAGCTGATACCGTTTGATGCAAAAAGCATAACGATAGAAAAAAATCTCGAAAAAGGTTGTGACTATCGCAAAATAACGATAGAGCGAAAAAGGGAAAAAAGAAAATGTGATGATTGATATGCATTCAATTTCACATATTGAACAGGAACGGAGGATGAATTTATGAAGCTTCTTGCACTGGACAGTTCAGGTCTTGTGGCATCGGCGGCGATTGTGGAAAATAATATTACAATTGCAGAGTATACTGCCAATTACAAAAAGACACACTCGCAGACACTTTTGCCGATGCTGGATGAAATAAAGCGCATGACAGAGCTGGATTTGCACACGATAGATGCTATAGCAATTGCGGCCGGACCAGGTTCTTTTACAGGGCTGCGGATAGGCTCAGCCACAGCAAAAGGCTTAGGGCTCGCACTGGGAATTCCTATTATTCCGGTGCCCACCGTAGACTCCCTGGCATACAATCTCTATGGCAGTGATAAACTGATATGTCCGATTATGGATGCCCGCAGAAGCCAGGTGTACACAGGATTGTATACATTCCAGAGAGGGAGAGATAAAGGCGTGGGATATGAGATGCGTATTTTGAAAAAGCAGTGTGCCGTAGACATTTCGGAAATTGCGGAACAAGTCAATGCATTGGGAACTGAAGTTATATTTTTGGGAGATGGAGTAGATGCCTACAGCGGTAAAATAGCAGAGCTTGTCAAAGTAAACTACACCTTTGCGCCTGCATGCTGCAATCGGCAGAGGGCTTCCTGTGTAGCCGCGCTTGGCAGTGTCCTGTATCAAAACGGTGTGTACGAGACAGCGCAGGAGCATGCACCGGAGTATCTGCGGCTTTCACAGGCAGAGCGGGAAATGGCAGAAAAGAAAGAATATCAAGCATAAAGAGGCAGGTGAAAGCAGATGCCGTTAAACTATCAAATACGCGAAATGCAGAGAGAGGATTTGGAGGAAGTGGTCATGTTGGAGGCTTCCTGTTTTTCCATGCCATGGAAATATAAAGACTTTGAGGAAGTACTCACAAATCCTGACAGGGTTTATCTCGTGGCGCTGGCAGATAATCCGGCGGCTGGTGCATCTAACCGCATTTTGGGAGGATGCATGCTCTCAAACGCTGCAGGGGAAGGAGATATTACAAATGTGGCGGTCAGGGAAGAATACAGGAATAACAAGATTGCAACAGCGCTTTTGACAGCGCTTTTAAAGATGGGGACAGAGAGATACGGCATGACAGCTTTTACGCTTGAAGTGCGGAGTCAAAATACGGCGGCGCGCAGACTCTATGAGAAGCAGGGATTTGTTTCACTAGGAATTCGTCCCAATTTTTATGAAAGACCTAAGGATGATGCAGTCATTATGAAAAGAGTGACCAGATGTTGATGCATACAGACGCCAAAAGGAAAATGCCGGGGGAAAGCGTAAGGCATTGCCCTTTATGCCTTTGCCCGCTATACCACCTTCATTTGGCACAAATCTCCCACAAACTGTGACACACATCTGGCAGAGAGCATTTTTCAAAAACGCTCTAGTGCACCATCCAGGCAGAAATTAGAATCGTGGGCTGCATGGTTCGTGCCAGTGCTAGGCAAAATTTCGACGGCGATGCGGTGGCATCGTCTAGAAATTTTAACGACGCAATGGCGCGGAACAGGCGGCTCACGAGGCTAATTTCTAACTGGATGGAGTACTAGACTAAGGCAGTGAAAATGATGCAGGTAAGTTTATGAATTGATCAAATTTATTTAGAGGAAGGGTGATTACTATACTTGACATATGTTTACTGGGAACAGGAGGAATGATGCCGCTGCCCTACAGATGGCTTACTTCGCTGATGGCGCGGTACAATGGAACAAGCATCCTGATAGACTGCGGCGAAGGGACACAGGTAGCCATGAAAGAAAAAGGGTGGAGTCCCAAGCCGATAGATATCATGTGCTTTACACACTATCATGCAGATCACATATCAGGACTGCCAGGTATGCTGCTTACCATGGGAAATGCAGAGAAGACAACACCGCTGATTATGATAGGACCAAAAGGGCTGTCAAGAGTAGTCAATGCGCTGCGTGTTGTAGCGCCAGAGCTTCCGTTTGAAATTCAGTATATGGAAATAACAGAGCAGGAACAGAGCTTTGCATTTGACGGATTTCGGATTGAAGCATTTCGGGTAAACCATAATGTCATTTGCTATGGGTACAGCATAGAGATAGACAGAAAAGGCAGGTTCCAGCTGGACAAAGCGATGGCGCTCGGGTTGAACAGAAGGTATTGGGGGAAATTGCAAAAAGGTGAGACCGTGGAACTTCCTGAGGGCACATATACACCAGATATGGTAATGGGTGATCCGCGGAAAGGAATAAAAGTTACATATTGCACAGACTCAAGACCAACTGACAGTATAATCAAAAATGCAAAAAATGCCGATTTATTTATATGTGAAGGAATGTACGGAGAACCAGAAAAAAAAGACAAGGCAAAAGAGTACAAACACATGACTTTTTATGAGGCGGCACAGATGGCAAAGGAAGCAAATGTCAGGAAAATGTGGCTGACGCATTACTCGCCGTCGCTTACGAGACCAGAAGAATATAAAAAAGATGTGCAGGCAATATTTTCTCAGACCTATATCGCGCGGGATGGATGGAGTGAGGAATTGTTGTTTGAGGATGAATAAGGGGGTAACACAGATGGGGAAAGTTAAAATAGGAATTATTGTTGTTATACTGATTGCAATGGTGGGAGGATATTATTTTTATCTGTCCAACATTCGGGATACGGGGGAGGAGACTGTAGTTACAGAAGTACAGAATGTGCTGCTGAAGAATCTCGACACGGATTATCCACCGACACCGAGAGAGGTTTTGAGATACTATAGTGATATTACCAAGTGCCTATATAGCGAAAAGTACACAGAGGAACAGTTTGAGCAGATGGCTGATAAAATGCTGGCGTTATATGATACTGAGCTTGTAGAGAACAATCCAAGGGAACAGTACATCAAGGATTTGAAGAGTGATGTTGACGATTTTCTACAAAATGGATATACAATCTCCACTTACACGACCTCAAGAAGCACTGAAGTAGAGGAGTACACAAGTGAGGGGAGAAAGTATGCGAAACTGTATTGTACTTATACTATAAAAAGTGGTGCAGAATATAAGTCAACACAGGAAGTTTTTGTGATGCGCAGGGATGCAGAGACGAGCCGCTGGAAGATTTTCGGCTTTGATGTTGTTAATCCGGAACAGTCTGCACAGTGATATTCTGGAAAGGTTTGGTTTATTCATGGAAAAAAGAGAAGATGTGTGCATACTGGCAATAGAGAGCTCCTGTGACGAGACTGCAGCGTCGGTTGTAAAAAACGGACGGGAAGTTTTGTCAAATATTATATCATCGCAGATTGATTTACACACTCTGTATGGAGGAGTTGTACCCGAGATTGCATCGAGGAAACACATAGAAAAAATAAATCAGGTCATTGACGAGTCTTTAAGAGTGGCAGATGTATCCCTTGAGGATATCACAGCAATAGCAGTGACATATGGGCCAGGGCTTGTCGGGGCGCTTCTTGTCGGCGTGTCGACAGCGAAAGCGATTGCCTTTGCTACAGGCAAACCGCTTGTCGGCGTGCATCACATAGAAGGACATATCAGTGCGAATTATATAGAAAATAGACAGCTGGAGCCGCCGTTTGTCTGTCTGGTGGTGTCAGGAGGACATACACATCTTGTCATTGTAAAAGATTATGGTGAATATGAGATGTTAGGGTGTACAAGGGATGATGCAGCTGGGGAAGCATTTGACAAAGTAGCCCGTGCAATAGGACTCGGTTATCCAGGAGGGCCAAAGATTGACAAGCTCTCTAAGGAAGGGAATCCCGATGCAGTAAAATTTCCACGGGCAAAAGTAGATGGTTCTGACTATGATTTTAGCTTTAGCGGGTTGAAATCCGCAGTATTGAACTATCTGAATTCCTGTGAAATGAAAGGAATAGCTGTCAACAGTGCGGATGTGGCGGCATCTTTTCAAAAGGCGGTCATTGATGTCCTTGTGGAACATTCCCTTCATGCGGTTAAGGAATATGGCTTTGATAAGTTTGCAATAGCGGGCGGAGTGGCGTCAAATTCATCACTCCGGGCTGCTTTCGAGACGGCGTGCAGAAACCAGAGGATTGAATTTTTCCATCCGTCACCCATATTTTGTACAGATAATGCTGCAATGATAGGTGCAGCAGGTTACTATGAATATATAAAAGGAACAAGAAGCGGATATGATTTGAATGCCATACCCAATCTCAGATTAGGCGAAAGGTAGTGTGAAAAGGCAAGTGACAAGTTATTCCTTAACAGTTCCTGAGACTGACGTGAAATAAAAAGTTAACCGTCATGATTTGAGAACCCGCTTTGGCGGGCGAATGGGAGTTATGTACGCCCGCCAAAGCGGACAGATGGGAGATGGGTAAAGATGAAGGAAATCAGAACAACAGCTATTGTGCTGGCAGCTGGCAAGGGGAAAAGAATGCAGACCAGTGTACACAAGCAATATTTGCGTATAAATGATAAGCCGGTGTTATTTTATTCTTTGAAAGCTTTTGAGGACAGTTTAATAGATGATGTTGTCCTGGTAGTTGGAAAGGATGAGGAACTTTTCTGCAAGGAAGAAATTGTTGATAGATATGGGCTTCGTAAAGTGAGAACTATCGTTGAGGGCGGGGTAGAGCGGTATCATTCCGTGGCATATGGCCTCAGGAGTATAGACTGGACATGTGATTATGTCTTTATCCACGATGGAGCAAGACCTTTTGTGGATGATGAAATTATAAAAAGGTCTTATAATGAAGTACGGCATTCTAGTGCATGCATTGTCGGGATGCCTGCAAAAGATACAATTAAAATTGCTGACGAAGAAGGCTACGTGGCAGAGACACCTGCCCGCCCGCTTGTATGGCAGATACAGACTCCTCAGGTTTTTGAAAGGAAATTAATCACATTGGCATATGAAAAACTGATGGCGGCAGAAAGCAGATTAACGTCGGAGGGCGTGGCAATCACTGACGATGCGATGGTTGTCGAGTATTTTATGAATACACCTGTCAAACTGGTACAGGGTTCCTATGAAAACATAAAGATTACAACGCCGGAGGACCTAAAAATTGCAGAGATTTTATTGCATGAAACATTGTAATATCCCGTTGAAAATATTTGGTTCAAAATTTGTAAAAAATTGTGAAAAAGGTGTTGACAACTGCTTGGCGGCATGATAAGATAAAACACGTCGCTAAGGTGAATTATTCAAAACACAGGAGATAATTAAGAATCTTATTGTATTGAAAATGAAATATTAAAAAATGTAAAAAAAGTTATTGACAGAGGCAGTAAGGTTTGGTATAATAATTCTTGCGTTGCGGATTAGGAGCAAAAGCGAAAATTAAATACAGAATATGGAGAGGTATCGAAGTGGTCATAACGAGGCGGTCTTGAAAACCGTTTGTCCGCAAGGGCGCGTGGGTTCGAATCCCACCCTCTCCGTTTTTATTTCTGCCATTTGGAGAAGTACCCAAGCTGGCCGAAGGGGCTCCCCTGGAAAGGGAGTAGGTCGTTAATAGCGGCGCATGGGTTCAAATCCCATCTTCTCCGCTCGGTATCTTGGGAAACCAAGTGATACTGAAATAAAAAAGAACCTTGACAAATAAACAGTAATGCAACCCTGAAAATTCTAAAGAGAGACATCGGCAGAGATGTTGTAGAATT
>JAIECJ010000021.1 GCA_029068555.1 Lachnospiraceae bacterium | reverse complement strand
AAAAATTCAGTATTTATGGGAGGTTAAGCCTAAAATCATTAGCCTCGTTATAATTTTTTGCGGAATTTAGATTATAATAGGTTGTACATCGGAACAAAAAGTTGTACATTTTGAAAAAACTATTGATTAATACTATCAATTTGATAAAATTTAACAAAAAAGTATAGGAGAAGATAAATGAAGAAAGTATCTAAAATAATCGCAGCAGTTATTGATAAAAATATACAAAAGGAAATGAATAGCGCATGCGCAATTTTTGGCTATCAGCCGGTTGTGCCGGATTCTGCAAAAAAATATAAAAACAGAAAGAAAAAAGAGTGGGCGAGAAATATAGAAATTTGATTGATAAAATTATATATGGGTTAGTTGTGGATAATTCAATAGATTCCGCTGATGTGGAAGCTTATAAGTTTGGTTTGGAAGTTACCATACTAAAGGCATTTCACTATGTTTCTTATATTACAGTAGCTCTATGTATGAAAAAATTTATTGAATTTGTAATTATTTTTGTGGTTCTTTATGTTTTTCGGCGCAATACAGGTGGTTTCCATGCGAAAACGAGGATTGGATGCTACCTGTTTTCTTGTGCTGTTATTTTTTTATCTCTTTTTGCAACAGAGCTTAATTTCAGCTGGCGGGGTGCAGTAATATTATCAATTCTTGACATAATCGTGTTGCTGGTACTGTCACCGGTACAGAACAGCAACAGGAATTTAGATATAGAGGATATAGTCTGCTTTAGACATAGGCTTAGAATATTATCGGGGATTTTTTTGGTGGTCTATATCGTAACAATTATACTAGGAACTGAAAGTATTATCGCATTGTATACAATTGGCTTGACAATGGATACTATTTTGACTATTTTAGGGAAATTACAGTCCATAAACCAATCTTAACCATAAATATTACATAGGGAGGTGAATTGTATGAAGAAATTAGGGAAGAAAGCAAAGGCAAAATATAATTGTATCTTAAAATACATTGAAGAATGTGGTGATCCGGATGGTAAGTAGCAAAGTTCATATATGCATAATAGACAATGGGGTATTCCAGAAAGACTTTAATCTTTATCGGGACATGGAAATCGTTGGCAGAGAAATCAGATCAGTTACCACTGAAAGCGATGAATGGTCACATGGATCAGCTTGCGCTAATGTAATTAAAAAAAGCGTTACAAGGTCATATGAGATGAGCAGTATAACTATTCTTGATTCCTCTGGAAAAGGTGAAATTGACAGTTTGCTTCTGGCACTGGAATGGTGCAAAAATAATGCTGTTGACATTGCTAATTTGAGCCTGGGAAGCACATACTTTAAAGATAAAAACTCATTACAGAAGATGATTAACCAATGCGTACGTTCGGGAATGACAATTGTGGCGGCTTTGTCCAATGCAGGATATGTAACGTATCCTGCCGGATTTACGAATGTAATAGCAGTAAGAAAATCTGATGTATTGAATAAGCAGGAGTATCACATAAGTTTTACTACGGGACTTGGATTTGGTGTTGTTGAGACTTGCGGAAGTGATACTATTTTTGTTGATGGGCAGGAACACGAAACACGGTCAAGCAATAGCATTGCAACACCCTATGTGACTTCCAGGATTGCGGATATCTATTTTAAAAATATTAATCCGCTTTATATTAGACGTTTTTTTGAAAAAGAGCGATTTGATATAAACTGCTTTTATGTAGATTGGGTTGAAAATGCCTATATTGACGATGATATATATTTTTTTTCAGAAATGTGTAACTTTTGCGTTACAGGAAGTTTAGATAATTCAGACACCGTTATTCTTATAAGAAAGGATAAAATTGAACATTATCTTTCATTAGGAAAAAACATACTATTTTTAGAAAATGCCGAATTAAGGATGTCAAACGATTGTCATTATATATGGTCAAGCTATAATAGACGAAGACAAATTGAGCTGAACACATATTCCGGTAGTGAAGACATCGAAATTCCAATAGTATTTGTCCAAGGTAGTAAATCACTAAATATTGTGTGGAAGTTATGCCAATACATGACAGATAAGGATCATAATGCTTATGGAATAACGGACGACATTATTGGAGAACTTTATGGACTTAGATATGTTCCATTAAGGAAAAAAGATGGTCTGGCTGTTAAGAAGTATATTTGCAGCGAGATATTCTACGGCCAATATGACATTTTAATATGTGATATAAACAATTATTCAAAAGAAGATATTGAAGCAGAAATTGGCATACAATCCGATGTGTTTGTTATTATAGACGGAGCAATGGCATTTGTTTATAGTGAAGTCGAGAACAGGTCTTTTTCTGAGTACGGAGATACACTTGGACAGTATATTGTAGAGCTTCTCACAAGGGAGGAGAAGGAAAATGAATGACAAAGACATTATCCGTAAATTAGTCTTTTTGCTGAATGAATATAAAAGTAAACTGGTTCTTATATTTTTCTGCCTTTTGATATCTACGGGACTAAATCTGTGCATTCCGCTTATTAGCAAAAAAATAATGGATGAAGGATTTATTGGTGGTAATAAGAAGATTCTATTAAATCTTATACTATGTTCTTTTATAATATATATGTTAATTTCTATTCTAAATCTAATTAAAGAGAAAATACGTGTAGGCATTTCTGCAAAAATACAGTATTCTTTATGGCATCAGGCGTTTACCCATCTTATGCGGATGAAGATTAATCATTTCAATGACAGAAATGGCGCCGAAATATTAAGCAATATTAGCGTAGATATTGCAAATATGGTAACGGTTGCCGATGAGAGTGTTTTCTTTGTAATAACGCAAGCATTTAGTATGGCTGGAGGTGTGATTGGACTCTTCATTTTAGATTACCGAATGACACTACTTGTATTATTGTTTATTCCAGTAAAAGCTGTTATCATGAAATATTTTGCAAAGCATCGCAAAGCGGTTATGGATGAGTTTATTTTTGACAGTGAACAATATGCAAAATGGTTCGGAGATACTGTTGGTGGTGTTAAAGAAATTAGGTTATTTGGTATATTCGAGAATAAAAAATCAGAATTTATTGCCAAACAGACGGAAGTAATAAAGAAACAGAAGAAAATGAATATGCTTAGTCAATGGAATAGCATTACAGATACAATGCTGGTTCAGTTACTGGCTGCCGTAATATATATTGTGGGATCCAATTTAGTTTTCAATCTCCAGTTGTCGATAGGAAGCGTATTTGCGTTTATTACATATAGCACATATGTAACAGGGCCTATATCAGCAATTTTAAATATTGGTTATTTGCTATCAGGAATCATTCCATCCACAAAGAGATTTTATCAATTTATGGATTTGGAAGAAGAGGGAAAAAGGGCGGACTATCCGACAAGGCCTCAAAACGGTGATATTGAGCTTGAAGATGTGTCATTTGCTTATAATAGAGAAAAGACCGTTGTCGATCATATAAGTTTCCGCATTAATCAAGGAGATAAAATAGTTTTTATTGGAAAAAACGGTTCTGGTAAAAGTACACTGATCAATCTGTTACTCCGTATGTATGAACCTTCAGATGGCAGGATACTGCTCGCTGGGCAGAATATAGCGGATATGCCATTGGATGCTTACAGGAGCATGATTTCTGTGGTGAGTCAGGAAATATATCTTTTTA
Organism: Lachnospiraceae bacterium; assembly: GCA_029068555.1. GTDB lineage: Bacteria > Bacillota > Clostridia > Lachnospirales > Lachnospiraceae > COE1. Next base: position 14,473 of record JAIECJ010000021.1, on the reverse strand, counting down.
ATGATACAATTCGCAACAATATCTGTTTATATAAGCAGGTAGACGATAATGCAATCCTGAGTATTTGCAGGGATAGCGGATTGGAGGATTTTTTAAACGAGGTTTCTCTGGATTATTCAGTGGGACAAAATGGAATAATGCTCTCAGGCGGACAGAAGCAGAAAATTGCGCTTGCAAGAGCTTTACTACACGATAGACCGATTGTGGTATTTGATGAAGCTACTTCTAGCACAGACAGTTACTCTGAGCAGCAGATAAACTCTTTGCTGCATACGAAACTCAAAGACAAAACTGTGGTTGTAATTACGCACAGGCAGGAGATATTAAGTGAAGCAGATTATATCGTGATGCTTCATGAAGGGAAGATTGTGGAACAAGGCAATTATGAATATATCAAAAACTGTAGGCAGTATTTGGATATGGTAAATATAGATCAGTGATACTCTTTAGTCCTACTTAACAAGTTAGGATAATGATGTATTGTACATCAGAACAAAAAATTGTACATTTTAAAAATGCTATTAATAATCTAAATAATCTGACGAAACAATTTGTGGGAGTGGGTTAGAGTACTTATATTTGGATAAGCCTATAAAATGATTTTAAGTAAAAGCAGGAAACGGGTTTCAAATCAATAATCTCAAGGAGGATACGAAAATGACAATTAACAGTATCAATGGTTCGAACACACAGGTAGGACAGGCGGGGATAAATCAGGCAACGGATTCTTACAGCCGGAATATTCAGAACCAGATTACAAATGCACAGAAGCAGTTACAGGAGATTTCTTCTAATAAGGATATGACATTGGAAGAAAAGATGAAGAGGAGGCAGGAAATACAGCAGCAGATCAGTGACTTGAATGTACAGTTAAGGCAGTACCAGATGGAGCAGCGCAGAGAGAAACAACAGGCAAAAGGTTCTTCTATGGATGATATGCTTAGCGGCACAAGAAATGCCGAAAGTAAAGGAACAGGTCTTTCACAGGCAAGTATGACAGCGATGATTTCAGCGGACAACTCCATAAAGCAGGCAAAGATACAGGGCAGTGTGGCAACAAGTATGGAGGGAAGGGCAGGTGTACTTAAATCTGAAATTAAGAATAGCCATGGCGGAAGCGTAGAAAAAAAGCAAGAGGAGCTTGCTGATGTTGAGCAGAAAGCACAGGCAGCGACTTCATCACAGCTTTCTACTTTGGCAGACGCAAGCAAGGCAATGGAGGAAGTCTCAAAAACAGAAAGTAAGACAGAAAAGAAGGATAAAAAGGACGCAAAAACTGCAAGTTCAGAAGAAAATGTGTCCGGCGTAGATACACAGAAAGAAACGGGATTAGGTTCAGAAAGTGTAAATACACAGTCAGATGTTCCTATTTCCAATAGTACAACAGCAGCCGAAACCACAACACCACAACCGACAGCATATGTGTCAGTGGACATTCGTTTATAAGAGAAAGAAGCTAGTATTGCCGCCTTGAGACCGCTCTAGATGCGGACAGAAGAATCAAACCATAGGACATGCGTGTATAACTGTAATGGTTTTGGCTAAGGTCAATGCAAGTATTTTCCGTACTAAATTTGTATTTAGCATATTTTAATATAGCTAAAAATAATTGAGAAAGGAGGAGACGCATTATGAAAAAGCTTGGAAAAAAAGTTAAGCTGGGCAATAAGTCTTTACAGACATGTTTCTGTGTATGTTCAAATTGCCCGTGTCCGTCTGGATCAAATAGTTATACTGCGAAGCTCAATGATTCAAACCGCAAGGACAAATAAAAAACGAGAAAGCAGAATGTGGTATACTGTGGTTTAGTATACCACATTCCATATGGAGAAATCACTATGAAACACAAACCATTCATTCATTGTTTTAAAACATATAGTCAGTATTATTTTTATGATTTTAATACTAACGCAATTGTGAGAGTGCCAGAAGATATATATGGATATTTAGCGGACGTAGAACAGAACGGCTATAAAGACTGTGCGAATTCAAGTATAAACGATGTAGTGTGTAGTTTACAGGAACAAGGCTTTTTGTCAGAGCATCATTGGCGTAAAATCGAACATCCTGCAACAAAATTTTTAGATACATATTTACAAAGTTCTGTTGAATCATTGACACTGCAGGTTACACAACAGTGTAATTTGAAGTGCGAATATTGTCCATATTCAGGCAGCTTTTATAATAGACAGCATAGTAATAAAAGAATGTCTTTTGAAACTGCAAAAAAAGCAGTGGATTTTTACTTTTCAAACTCTTACGACATGCCTATTGCACGTATTGGTTTTTATGGCGGAGAACCATTGATTGAATTTGAATTAATAAATAATATTGTTGAATATTGCAAGCTTGAGTATTATGGAAAAGACATTAATTACTTTATAACAACGAATGCAACTTTATTGACAGAAGATAAAATTGATTTTCTTATGGAAAATAATTTTGTATTGACTATTAGTTTGGACGGTCCAAAACAATATCATAACAAGAACAGGCATAGAATTGATGATAGTGGTTCCTTTGATACTGTCATGGATAATATAAGGTTTTTGTATAATAAATATCCTGACAAGAAAGATAATATTCAATTTAATTGTGTAATCGATCCAGACGCTGATTTGAAATGCATAAGTGATTTCTTCATTAAAGAAGAAGCGTTAAAAGATTACAGGGTATTATTCAATTCTATTTCAAGAGAAGGAATAAAAGACGATGAAAAATTCCTTCCTGCCGATTCATATTATGAGCAATATAAATATGAAGTTTTTAAGATGATGTATGCTAAATACGGGGCAATAAAAGGGATTGAGTTCTCTGATATTGTAGAATCATATTTTTGGCAAATAAAAACCATGTATAAGGATAGGCAAGTAACCAGTTTATACGAGGATTATTCACACCCAAGCGGACCGTGCATACCAGGAATACACAAATTATTTGTAGATGTAGAAGGTAGATTCTATCCATGCGAAAAAGTTTGCGAAAACTCGAAGGACATGATAATCGGAAATGTTAATACAGGTTTTATAAGTCAGCAGGTTGAAAACTTGCTAAATATTGGAAAAATGACAGAGGAACAATGCAAAAATTGTTGGTGTGCAAAATATTGTTTCATTTGTGCCGTTCATTTAGAGCAGGGAAGAACGGAAAACGGATCTAAAAAGCTTAAACAATGCGCCAAAGTCAGAGCTTCTGTAGAAGACGATTTTATGGATTATTGCACGTTACGGGAAATTGATGGATTTGATGAAGATATAGTGATTTTGTAAGCGGAGGAAAAATGAAAAAAAAGAGAGCATTACTGTTTCCTTATGATACATCTCTTCTTCACATGGTTACAAATTCAAATATGATGCTGAAATATGAAATTGTTAATGTCGTATCATTGAAGAGTTGGGGATATTGCGGAGAAGATGTCGGAGCTAAATTGGGTTTAAATATTGGAATGACAGTTCAGGATGATTTTGAGAAAGCGCTGGAAGGGGTGAGTACGGTAATCATTGCGGATACTAATATTCACCTGGATTATGAATTAATGAATTTATATATTTCCAAAGCAATAGGTGACGGAAAAGAAATATTGGATATAAGATGTTTATCTGAAAAATGTGATTCGACTGTTGATGAAAAAATGATGCATTTAGATACAGACCCAAAAAATGTCCCACAGCTTAAAGATATAAACAAACCTATAGTTATGATTGTGGGAACGGGCGAGAACACTGGAAAATTTGATGCTCAGATGTATGTTCGCGAAGCATTTATCAGCGGGGGATATAAGGTATCTCAAATTGGCAGCAAATCATATTGCGAGCTTTGGGGGTTTCACAGTTTCCCTCAATTTATGAGCGGAGAGAAGAAAGGAACAAAGGAAATCGTTAGATTCAATCATTATGTTAATCGCATCGTGACTTCTGAAGATTCAGATGTTGTGATTATTGGGGTTCCAGGTGGAGTTGCGCCTATTAGTGACAAAGTGTATGATGATTTTGGACTTACGAATTACATGATAGCGCAAGCTGTTAATCCTGATTATGTGATTTTAAATATGGGATTTGTTCACTATAGTAAACAGTATATTGAAGCAATGATAAAAGTGTTGAAGTGCAGACTGGGTTACGATGTTGATAGTGTATTTTTGTCAAATAGTTTTATTAACTGGGAAGTAACAGATTCCTTGGACAGATTAGTATATACGACAATGCCGATGGATATTACAAAATGTGAATCTAAGGCGTGTGGTTGCTATGCCTTACATGATAAAGAAGATATTGGTATTTTTAAGAAACAAATGCTTTCAACGTTGGTTGATTACAACGTTTACAATGCAATATAGAGGATAAAAAGTATGATTGAAGATTTGCAAACAATTATGACCGATATAACTGGAAAAGACTTTAGCCAGGTAGATACGAATGTTTCCTTGTTTTCTGCTACAATAGGAATTAAAGCGAGGGATGTTTTAAACTTATTTTTAGAAATTGAAAAAAGATATGACATACTTATAGAGGCTGACAGGATCAATGATTCTAATTTTTTTACAATAAAGTCAATTGCACAAGAGATTCAAAAAAGAAAAAATGAAATATATTCTTAATTGTCATTCAGATTCGTGTTGCAGTTAAGGGTAGAGTATTTGTCAGATTTGACCCCGATAGAGAGAGCTTGTATCAGTCTGCAAAAATGCTATGAGTAAAAACAATGCAGTGGAACAGTCAGAAGGGCGAGGCTGCCTTTCTAAAAAGCAATTTACTCTTGCAGGGGGACAGACACTTACGTGCCCAATATTAACAACATGTGGTTATGGAGCTGTTATCGAATGTCAGAAAGAAAAATGGACAATTGAAAATATGTTTAAAGGAATAGCATTCACTTATGGTGTGGGGATGCTATTTCTTTATGATTGTTTAAATTGATTGAAAAAAAAGAATGATAATGATATAATGTTCAATAATGAGGAATGTGATAAAATGATTAAGATTAGAGCGTGTTTGAAAAATGCTTTCTGCCAGATGTGCGTCACAGTTTGTGGGGGATTCAATCATCTTACAGATGACTGGCTAAATGAAGGAGGCGTAGGGGTCAAAAGCATAAAGGGAAATGTCTTACAGTGACTGAATTTGGTGCAAATATCACGCAGAGTGGTGAATACGGCGCTTTGGCGTCGTTATGCAGGTGGCAGGAATGATTTTTCAAACACGCTCTAGGGAGATATTATGATGGAACCTAAATAGTAGTGAGCAAAGAGGAGTATAAGAATTTAGTATAGGTGATGAGCTGAAGTAGTCCTTTCGTGCTATATGGCGAAAATAAAGAATTTATGTAGTATAAATTAGTGGATGTTGTAGATGGATTGATAAATAAGTCCTTCTATGATATAGTGCTTTGCGCAAAAGATGAGGAGGTGGAAAATATGATTTGTCATTTAGTAATTGACTTAAACAATGAACTCTGTACAAAGTCTGGTGTCTGGACGAAATTTGTACAGAGGTAAAAAACTATCGTCCACATTGGATTTTGTACTTTTTATTCGGATAGATTAAGAATAGAATGGAGAAAATTCAATGGAAGAAAAATTATTTAGGAAATATATTATTTTGTGGATAAGCCAGAGCGTATCAGGACTTGGCAGCTCCATGACTGGGTTTGCGCTTGTTTTATGGGCATATGGTCAGAGCCGTTCAGCCATGTCTGTTTCAATGATGTCATTCTGCAATTATGTACCGTATGTCATTTTAAGCCTGTTTGTTGGCAGTTTCATAGACAGGCATAATAAGAAGACAATTATGCTGGCGTCGGACAGCATTGCGGCCATTGGTTCAATGACGGTATTGGCATTTTTGCTCATGGGGAGACTTGCAGTCTGGAATATCTATGTCATAAATGCGGTGATTGGTATAACAAATGCATTCCAGCAGCCCGCATCTGCAGTGGCAACAGGACGACTCGTGCCGAAAGAGAAGATTTCAAATGTGAGCGGGATGAACTCTTTTTCTAATAACCTGATCGTGGTGTTCAGTCCTATGCTGGCGGCTTTCTTTTTTGCGTCAGGTGGGCTTCCGCTTATTCTGCTGATCGATTTGGCGAGTTTTGCATTTGCTTTCTGTGTACTGCTGTTCTTTATCACTATCCCAGAACATGCACAGGAAAAGACATACAGTTCCCCTTTTGCCGGAATAGCAGAGGGGTTTGCCTTTCTAAAAAAAGAAAAGGGCATTTTATACATGATGCTGACAATGGCGCTAATAAACTTTTTTTCAAGGCTAACCTATGAAAATATCCTTTCGCCCATGATTCTGTCGAGAAGTTCTGGGGATAGCATTGCGCTCGGAATTGTAAATGCCTGTATGGGGGCAGGCGGGATTGCAGGGGGCATCATTGTTTCCGTAAAAAAGGAAAGTCACCATAAGGCAACGGCAATCTATGCTTCGGCAGCACTGTCTTTTCTGTTCGGGGACTTGATGATGGCAGTGGGGAAAAATGTATTCTGCTGGTCGGTTGCTGCGGTTGCTGCCAGTCTGCCGATTCCCTTTATTATGGCAAACCAGAATACGATATTGTACCGGAAGATTCCATCCAGCTTGCAGGGGCGGGTTTTTGCGGTAAGGAATGCCATCCAGTACGGCACGATACCGTTTGGTATTATCCTTGGCGGCTATATGGCAGATTATGTCTTTGAACCTTTTATGGTTTCAGGGAACGGATTAGCGGGAATATTGGGGACAATAGTTGGGAATGTTTCTGGAAGCGGCATGGCGGCTATGTTTTTATGTACTGGGATATGTGGGTTCACCGTGAGTATGCTATCCTGCTTCAACCGAGAAATAAAGAAAATGAATTGACCAAAGGGGCAGGGTTATCCTGCCCCTTATGGGCGTTGCAAAGCTTCTGTACCTGCCCTCGTCGGAGTGCCTGATGGTAAAGGAACTTGTTAAAGGGGCTTTGCAGAGTAAGCTCAGTACAGCAAGCTGTAATCTAAATCCTCTAATTCGTGGCTCAGCAGACGGACAGACTCGTCATCAGGGATCAGACCTTGCAAACTCAATGGCAGGCTTTTCGGAACCTGTTTTTCTATTTTCAGGCAAAAAGAAGGAGCCATTGCTCTGGTAGATTATTTATCTACTTTTGCAACAGCCCTAGTATAAGACTATTCCGCAGATTTTGGCAGACGGTGCCGGAACAGTGCATGGCTGAGTTTCTGCCAGCTGAAAGGTATGAGCGGATAGAGGTAGCTCTGACCAGATACCATCTTGTTTGTGACAATGGCGGCAAAGAACAGAATAATGCCTGCAATATAGCCCCAAACCTGAAACAGTGCTGTCAGTATCAGGTTGATGAGCCTGAAAAACTTAATAGCATAGCCAAGTTCATAGCTGGGATGCGTGTAATTGGCGATGGCAACGAACGCCATATACAGCATGATCTCTGCGTTGAACCAACCGCTTTTGACAGAAAATTCCCCAAGTATCAATGCTGCCATGACACTCAGAGGGGTTGACAGCATATTGGGTGTGTTAACTGCCGCAAGCCGCAGACCATCAATGGCAAGTTCCAGGATTAGAAACTGCCATATGAGCGGCACATTGATATCTTCCTTCACCACGATAAATTGAAATGCGGGCGGAATCCAGTCAGGATTCTGCATCATCAGCAGGAAAGTTGGTGTGATGAAATAAGTTAGTATCAAAATCAGGAAGCGCGAGAGTCGTAGATACGAACCTGTGACTGGTGGAAAATAGTAATCATCTGCCTCCTGTATCATGTCAAGTATACTGATGGGCAGAATCATGGCAGCAGGAGAGTTATCAACTAAAATGATGATATTCCCCTCCAGAATCTGTGCGGCGGCAGTATCTGGGCGTTCCGTATACTTAAATTTCGGAAATGGATTGTACCACTTTGAAGTGTAGAGACATTCCGCCAGGCTTTCCTGATTCAGTGTCAGCGCATCGACTTTGATATCATTGATACGGTCGCGTATTTTTTTCAGAAATTCTTTATCAACCCTGCTATCCATGTAACAGATCACGATGTCTGTTTTTGATGCTTTTCCGGCGCTGAGCATCTCCATACGCAGGTCGGTGCTTCTGATGCGTCGTCTTATCAGGGCGGTGTTGAACACGATCGTCTCAACAAAACCGTCTTTTGAACCGCGCAGAACCTTGTCTTTTTCAGGTTCAGATACGCCACGGGCAGGATAAGTGCGAGAGTCGATTAAGATGCATTCGTCAAAGCCGTCGACGATTATGGCAAATACACCACAAAGGATATTTTTGGCGATTTCATTGAAGTCCTTTGTGAGATCTACCTCAACGTAAGGCATGAGCTGGTTGAGTTCCTTTGCGTTTTTTGGAAGATCGTCAGCCTTTAATCCCATTAGGAACTGCAGAAGCTTCTGCATCAGCACATCTTTGCAGAAACCGTCAACAAAGTAGAATACTGCATTTTTGTCCCCAATCAGTACATCACGGCTCACAATGTCAAAGGATATTTCCGTTTGAAGCAGCTCTGCCATGTATTTTTTGTTTTCTTCAAAATCTTGATACATTAGAATACCCATGCCTTTCTAAGCTATTTTATACTTCTGACTGCAATCGTGTTTTTCTTATTCTATACTGTTATCTGTTGTTCATTGAAGCAGTAGTCAGAGTCGGTTGTACACATTCGTCAATATATGGATTCAGTATGTGCCAAAATCTGTATTTCATACATACTTTTTCATCTTTTGTTCAATCCAAATTTACTTTTGGGGAATCTGGCATCTTTCGCTCTATACACAGGGCAGTCAGCTGCTGATGGTGCTGACACAGCAGATTACGTGTACAGGACAAACGCATGAGTGAATAAAATGTGAACAACCATCACATATACAGGAGATTTGTTGTATTATTACCGTAAAGGTGGTGTTTTACAATGACAGAGATATTAAAGACTATAGAATTAAATAGAAACAAGGGAATACTACCAGTGCGACAGGATGAGATGGATGCAGGAAAAAGGTCGATGGAAAGGGATAAAAAGTATTGGGATAATCTGTAAGACAACGGAAAGATGCCAACACCACTTTGGACAAAAAAGCAGCACAGAATTTGAATATCATAAATAAGTGGTGCTTATCAATATTGAAACTTTTTGATGTGGGAAGAAAATATCGCTGGTAATTTTACTGCCATTATACTTAAAAGCCAATCAATTACATGGGGTGAGCTGCTGGCTTCGCTGATTGTGAATGGAGTACTTTTTGGTGTGTTTCTGTTTGCGAAGCTGTTTCGGCGGGAAGATGGTGCGTAGCTTAAGTAACAATCTTCCGTACCTATCATATTATGATAATAACTATGAAAAAAGAACAAGGAGCGGTGCAGTTATGCAGGAATGGAAACCACAGATGCCATATATAGAGCAGTTCCCCGTGGCAATGGCATATGTACCCTGGCAGAGAAATTGTGTAATGTACGAAGACCTTGACGAAGCGTTTAAAACAGGTACGATATTTCCTGAACTCAACAAACCATTTTTAGGGAGGAGAGTGAAAGGATGAATGCAGGATGCAAACCATGTATGGATTCAGAGCGACAGAGACTTTTACAGGAGATCAGCAAGGTGGATTTTGTGTTAAAGGAGCTAAATCTTTACCTTGATACCCATCCATATGACCAGCAGGCGATGGAGCGTTTTGGACAGTACAATGCCCTGAAGAACAAGCTTGTGAAGGACTATACGGAAAAGTACGGTCCGCTTGTGCTTAGTATTGTCGACATGGACAGCAGAGAATGGAAATGGGCCACACAGGACTGGCCGTGGGAAGGAGGCTATAACTAATGTGGAATTATGAGAAGCGATTACAGTATCCAGTAAAAATTACCCAGACCAATCCGCAGATTGCACAGGTTATTATCAGCCAGTATGGTGGTCCCGATGGCGAGCTTGCGGCATCAATGCGCTATCTTGCGCAGCGGTATACTATGCCGTATAATTCAGTTGCAGGAGTATTGACAGATATCGGTACAGAAGAATATGCGCCTTGATGTTGGATATCATCAGAGACGTAGCTTCACTTCAATATTGATAGGGGTATCGCTCCAGATTCCATGCGCGCCGGTACCTGTCAGTCTGGTAGGTCTTTCACGGTTGTATATGATTTTTTCAATGCATCTTTTCAGCAGTACATTTTTCTGCTCGGCATCAATTGCATCGTTGTTTAATGCTTCCAGCGCATCCGTGAAGCGGTCTATGCGTTCCTGGTAATCAATGGGTGATGGTGTGGAGGAATGAGCTTTTACAAGGGCAGCAGTGACATCTGACTGTTCTTTGATAACCTTTTCATTTAACTTGTCAAAGATCTCTTTCGGCATTCCTTCTTCAGAATATTTTTCCCACTGCCTGATTTCCTTTTGCTTCAGGGCTTCCAGTTTTGCTTCCAGTTGGGCTATCATTTTTTTGTGCAGATGAACAGAGAGCGCGTCTTCATTCTTCAGCTGTATTTCAAAATCAGCTATGCTGCATTTGAGGATATCGTCTATCCGGACGAGGATATCACTGTACAGGCAGGAGCCATTGCTGCAGTGAAACTGCCCGTCGCATAGGAGCCGTGGGGCAGAGCGCTGTGAGCCATCCGGACGTTTATAATACCTTAATGACATGGCTCTGCCGCAGGAACAATACACAAGCCCGGCAAGCGGATTGCGCACCTTGGTCGTCGCCTTGGCTCTATGGTTCCTGCCCTTTTTAGCCTGTGCAGCCTGAAAAAGTTCGTTTGATATAATGGCTTCATGCTTTCCGTCGTATATCATAAAATCACCATCTTTTGCTTTGGGGCGTGTTTTGACAGCTTCCTGATTATCTATCACAGTAACCGTCTTTCGCCAGTTCCATTTGACTTTTCCAATGTAATGTACATTTGACAGCATGTCGACAATGCCCTCGGGAGACCAGTGTGCACCTTTTGGAGGCTTAATGTTTAGGGCATCCAGATGGTTACAGATTTTCTTCCTGCCCATGTCATGGTTTACATACAAATCAAAAATCATGCGCACGACAGAGGCCTGTTCCTCATTGATTTTGAGCGTGGGGCACTTGCGTTTGCCATCCATTACAATGGTACGGTCATAACCGTATGGGGGAATGGAGCCGATATAGTTGCCTTGGCTGACGGATAAAAGCCGCCCTCGGTTCATAATCTTTTTCTGGTATTCAAGGAATTCATTTCCGCGCTTCAGCTCACGCTCAAACATGTCACGGTCATATTCATCCTGGAGATTATAGACTTTCATGGGGGTAATAATCATGGTATTGGTATAACGGAAAATTTTGATGATGCGCCCGGCGTCCTCTAAATCGCCACGGCTAAGTCTCTGGACTTCGACAACAAGGACGCCCCTGATACGTGGACTTTCAATCATCTTCAGCAGCTTAATCATTTCAGGGCGGTCGTCAATTGTTTCCCCAGACACGACTTCGCGGAGAATATGTTCTTCCGGCACGTTTGAATCCATGTTCCGAATTGACCATTCAGACAGTATTGCCTCGTGTTTTGACAATACTTCCTCAACAGACAGGGAGGGGTCATCAGAGCGCGACTTGCGAAGGTATTCTAATACTTCATCAGGCTTGAAAGTATAATTTTCGTACATAATAGAACCTCCATAAATAAGTTCGAAAAAATGTGTCAGATTCTGACACATTCCTATGTGGCAGAAAGCATTTTTCAAACACGCTCTAGTATAGTGAAAATTAAGTTTTGGATAGTTTGGCGCAGAATATTTTTCTGAGCGTGCTGCTTCACAAACGCAGGCGTAGCGGTGGCTACGTCGAGGCTTGGGGAGTAGTGCTATCAGGAAAATAGGCAAGTCAAACTGCCAATTACTTAATATTCACTGTACTAGTATAAGCGTCTATTGGTATCGCCTTTTGTATGTTTAACATATCATATAACCGCTCCTATATCAATATGCTGTTGTCAAATTGCAGGAAGATAAAAATGTTGTGTTCAAGAGATTAATCTGTTTTAATGCCCAAATGGGTACTACCATAACGGTAGGCGGTTAGCCTTCTGCGGAGGGACTTGAGACCCTCCGGTTACATAGAAATCTGTACGGAGTACGGAAATATATGAAGGAGGGTGATGCGAATGATGACTATTGAGGGTCTGATAGCAGTAATCAGTCTTGTGCTGAGTGCATTCGGACTTAGATATACAATCGGAAGTAACAGCACAAAAAATAACCGCCAAGAAAAGGAACTGCAACCAGCATACTAAGAAACCGCCGGGGTCGGGAATAATGCTTTCAATAGGAGTTGCTTGGGGTGCGGGTTTTCCAGTTTCCAGCTCATCAAGAACCCAGCCGGAAGCAGCATCTACACAAATAAGACAATAGCGTAAACCACGGGCATGGCAAAGGCTCCTGAGTCACTGATGAGCCCAGGAGCCTTTGCCGAAATCAATATTTAGTTGTTTTGGTAAGTGATTTTTAACTTGATTTTAAGTAATCCTTATAATCTTCGGGTCTGATTGCGCCATGATTCTGCTCAAACTTTGCAATATGATTCAGGGCAATCTGTTCGAGTTCCTTATTGGCAGAACGTCCATTTTGCTTTGCTACATACCTGAGTTTTGCCAAAGTAGAAGCTGAAATGCGTAGTGTAAATTTAGTAAGCATGATAAATCTCCTTTGTGACGTCATTATAGTGTTGCCATAGCGTCATTATAACGGAATCAAGGAAAAAAGAAAATACCTAAAAGGATTTTTTATAATTTAGACAACTAATTAATTCATAAGATTTATAAAATCCAGGAAAGGATGTGAAAATGTGAAAGAACCGGAATATGGAATTAAGGAAGTGAAGGTGTTTCATCACGGTAATGGTACATCAGTAGTCATAAAACCTGACCTTCCGGAGGAAGAGTATCAGAGGAGGCATAAAGAGCTCGAACAGGCTGCCGCAAATTTGCTCAGGTGTGTGGAACGCAGCAGGCAGCAGGGAATTTCCACGTAACATACAACACTTTCTGCGCAGTGCACGATAAAGTGCACTGCTCGGATGGTACTGATGGACAGGCTGGTGTGCTTTGTAGGGTATGCGTCTATTTGATTATTGTGTATGTTTCGATTTACTACAATGTTCCAAGTTTGCTTCACCGAAACGCTGAAAGTGCACAATCTCCCTTGCGCGGAGGAACCTGATAGGATCACAGACATCAGGGTCTTTGACCAGACGAAGGATATTGTCATATGTTGTCCGCGCCTTCTGTTCTGCTGCCATGTCTTCCGTTAAATCCGTAATCACATCACCCTTGGACTGAAATTCACAGGCGTTGAACGGAATACCGCCTGCAGCCTGCGGCCAAAGGGCAAGTGTGTGGTCAACGTAATATTTGTCAAATCCAGACTCCTTGATTTCCTCAGGTGTGAGATTTCTGGTCAACTGGTATACAATCGCGCAAATCATTTCAAAGTGCGCTAGTTCATTCGCGCCTTGATGTTGGATGTAAGTACATTACTACCACTTGCTACACTTGTTTTTGCACCAAATATACCATCTATTTCAGATTTATCTATAAGTCCAAAGCGATAAACTTTTCAAAGAATGTTGCCATATTTTACCTTCCGTGCATAGTGAGTAGTAGAGGGGCGTCACATACTTTGCAGTATGTGACTCTCGCGACAGTCGCCAAATGCATATGCAAGCACGTCTGCTTGGATCGCTGCTCGCGGAGTTTACGCTATTCCCGCATAGTGTACTTGCCATTTCTCATAAAATTTAGGGAAACCGTCAAAGGAGAAAGTTTATGCCTAAAACTGATAACTATCCTACACCCGATACTCAAATACGCAGAGATAAAATGAGACTGACCGTTACTAACATCTACCCCGCCTTTCAGAAAAAATCAGAACAGGAAACCCGACAGGAAATCGGGGCACGGCTCTATCAGATTTTCAATAAATATGCGTAAGTCCCTTGCAAAACAATCATGGAAACGATATGATCGTTTTGTGGATATGCGTCTTACGTTTTAGGAGGTAGATAGAATGTATGACGCATTATATGCAAGACAGTCAATCGAAAAAAAGGACAGCATATCCGTAGAAAGCCAGCTTGAGTATTGCAGATACGAAACCCACGGAGAAGCCTGCATTGAATATACGGACAGAGGATTTTCGGGCAAGGACACGAACCGTCCTGGCTTTGAAAAGATGATGAATGATATTCGTGCAGGAAAAATCAGACGGGTTATTGTCTACAAACTTGACCGTATCAGCCGCTCCATTTTGGATTTTGCAAACATGATGGAGATTTTCCAAAAGTATCATGTGGAGTTTGTTTCTTCCACAGAAAAATTTGACACGTCCACACCGATCGGCAGGGCGATGTTAAATATCTGTATCGTGTTTGCCCAACTGGAACGGGAAACCATACAAAAGCGGGTAACGGACGCTTATTATGCACGGTGCAGGCGCGGTTTCTACATGGGCGG
>JAIECJ010000209.1 GCA_029068555.1 Lachnospiraceae bacterium | reverse complement strand
AAACCGATGGTTCTGACTGAGATTAGTCTATATCATCGGTTTCTTTAGGTCAAGTTGGCCTCTGAACAGTAACATATAATCCGAATTTTGTTTCATTCAGACTTGCAGATGAAAGCATACCGATTGAGCCTGTAACGGCACTTGCTTCATCCGACAAAATATCACCAAACATATTTTCAGTAAGGATAACATCAAACTGGTTCGGATTTTTTACAAGCTGCATCGCACAATTATCCACAATCATATGTTCCAGCGTTACTTCAGGATAATTTTTCGCAACTTCTTCAACAACCTTTCTCCATAATCTTGAAGAATCTAATACATTGACTTTATCTACATTTGTGACCTTTTTGCTACGCTTCATCGCAATTTCAAATGCCTTAACTGCAACCCGATGAATTTCTTTTTCACTATATGATAAAGTATCTACTGCTGTAATCACACCATTTACTTCTTTTGTATGTCGTTCCCCAAAATACAAACCACTCGTTAATTCCCTTACAATCACCATATCAAAACCATTGCCAATAACATCTTTTCTAATCGGACACGCTTCCAGTAATTCTTCATAGAGATATGCAGGTCTGAGGTTGGCAAATAAATTCAGCTCTTTTCTCAATCTAAGCAAACCTGCCTCTGGTCTTAATTCTGGTGCAAGTTTATACCAAGGTGATGTTGCTGTGTTTCCGCCAATAGAACCTAACAGAACAGCATCCGCTGCCTTTGCTATATCAATCACCTTATCCGTAAGCGGTTCACCATATGCATCAATAGATGCCCCACCCATTAAGGCATCCTTATAGACAATGTTGTGACTATATTTTTCTATTGTCTTATTTAGCACCCGTTTTGCTTCTGCAATGACTTCTGGTCCTATACCGTCACCCGGTATACATACAATATTCAAATTCATTTTTATTCTCCTTACTGCAAATTTATATAATTCCTCCGCCAAAATAGTAACCACTATAATAGTAACTATATCATTTTCATGGTTATTTGTCAATAACTACCCGTTTTCTCCGCAAAACACCTCCAATCTTGGAGTTTTTATCCTTTAGTTTGCAGTTCTCGCAAATGTCTAAGCTGTGCCTCGCTCAACTTCCTGTTCATATCTTGATAATTTCATTTCTTACCTCTTTTCTGCCCAATCTTGGGCGGTCAAATTGATTGCTGTTCTTCCTTCGCTGTTTCCCTAGCAGGCAACCCTTGTCGGCGCTGTGCCGTCCGGTATCGACGCTCAAATTTCTTTAAAATTGGTCTTGGCGGTTTATATCAGCTTGGACAGTCATTTAATTACTGTCATTATCCAATAAAAAAGCCTGCTTTCCCGTATATCCATCATGTCAGAAATTCTATAAAAATTTGAAATTTTCTATCATGCTGGGAAAATGCGATAGGAATCTGCCGCTTTGTGTGGTATTCTATTTTCGTAAAGGAGAGATTTATCCATGAAAACGCAAATAAGCATACAGGAACGCCTGAAAGACCTGCGTGTGGAAAAGGGACTGACCTTAGAAAAGCTATCACAGCAGACGAAAATCCCAGCTTCCACGCTTGGCTCTTATGAATCTGATGATTATAAAGAGATACCCCACAGGAACATCGCTGACTTGGCAAAATTCTATGAAGTATCAGCAGACTATCTGCTTGGTCTGACCGAAAACAGACAGCTTGACAATATTTCCATATCCGACCTGCATCTGAGCCCTGTCGCTTTTCAAAGACCGGAAAATTAACACGCTGCTCCTGTCAGAGCTTATTACCCATGAGCAGTTCAGAAAACTCATGCTTGACTTGGAGATATATGTTGACGGTCTTGCGGATATGCAGGTCAAGTCACTTAATTTTGTAGTGGATACAAGCAGAAAAGCGTTGATAAAACGCCACAATCCCGATGAGTATAACCTGCAATTAAATACCCTGAACGCACAGCACCTTGAACTAAATGAGTATTTTTCCCATGTAATTGATGATGATATGCACACCATTATCAAAGACATTAGAAATGCCCATAAAGGCGATATTGACTCTGCCCCGTCCAAAGCTCTGACCGAACATTGGGAAGAAATTCTTGAAAAAGCGGAAAAATTTGTGGGTACTTCAAAACAAAGGCTTGCATACATATTCAGCCAGTTTTTAAAAATCAAGCCAACTGAAAAAAATATTGACGATATGACGGATATGCTCGATCAGTCTGAAATCTTAGAGCCTGACGCAAAGAAACGCCGGAACAGTGCAAGGAAAAAACGCACGAAGGACTGAATTTCTGCAAAACAAAAGGAACTGCATATTATCCGCAATTCCCTGTTTCCAAAACTGCAAGGCATTATTCCTCTGCCTTGACCAGTTCCACTACGTCCTTCAGTTCACAATCCAGCGCATCACATATCCGTATAAGTGATTCCATAGAAATGTGCTGCCCCTTATTCATGTTGGCAAGCACATTCGTGGTAAGCCCTGCTTCAATGCGCATCTGACTCTTGGTCATTCCCTTTTCTAAAAGCAAATGCCACAGAGGTAAATAACTGACTTTTCGCATAGCAGTCCTCCATTATCCGACAGGTGCTTTTCCTGCCTGTTTTCTGTATCTGTATTATCCATTCTATCAGAGATATTGTCTTTTATCAATCAAATCTTGACTGTTGGCAGTATTTCCTGTTGTTTTGCCAATCACATTTTTGTTACATATATTTGGGTATGAAGTGCTTGACACCCTGGCTTTTTGCGCCCGATTGCGATAGGTAAGCCTACAATTTCAAATGTATCCGGCTTTTCACCCGCTTAGCACCGTGCGTGCGACTTTCACCGCACACGGCGCCCATCGAATTTAGAAATTTTACGTTTTAAACATAACTTACACACTTCGTTACAGCATTAAAAATTGGTTATGCGA
>JAIECJ010000208.1 GCA_029068555.1 Lachnospiraceae bacterium | reverse complement strand
TCCTTCATTTGGCACAAATCTCCCACAAACTGTGACGCACATCTGGCAGAAAGCATTTTTCAAACACGCTCTAGTTTTAATGGATGAGTGAACGGTAACTGAATAATTAATGAAAGGGATAAATTAGGAGCTTTATTGTAGACTTTTATTGTTTTTTAGTGTAAACTGTAAGATAGTATGTAGTTGAGATAAAGTTACAGTTCAGCCTGGGACTTTGAACAGTGCTGCAAAGTCCATAAGAAAGCGTAGTGGCTGAAATTTATCAAGCCATCGCGGAGCGATTTTGCGTGGATTGATTTGTTACAGTTCGGCAAGGCTGAACTGTAACGATACAAAGGAGTGAGTATACTGATAACAAGAAGATATGTGAGGTCGCGCTCATTAAAGGAAGAAATGGTGATTGACCAGGCGATTGTGGACAGGGCAGGAAGGATACTGATATCAAGAAATACAGTGCTTGATTCCTACCATATTATGTCTCTGATCAAGATGGGTGTCCCCGGAGTGTATATACGCGAAGGGGAGGAGGACGAGGAGCCGGAAGACACAAAGGAAAAGGATGTTGTGATTGCACCTGCGGTGCAGAAAGAAATAGACAAGAAAACAGTGCAGGACAGGGCGAAGGTCAATTTGTCCGAGAGTGTCAAGGCAAGAGTGGCTGAGGGTATACAATACCTGTATAATGATACAGTTTCGGAGAGTTTTACAGCGACGACCAGAAGTATAACGGACGACTTGATGCGGGCGATATCCGATAATGATGCTATTGCAGTGGATATCAGTACACTCAAGATAAGTGATGAGTATACGTTTAAGCACAGTGTTGATGTTGCCACCATGGGAATGATTGTCGCAAAGAAACACGGACTGAGCGAGCAGGAGGTCTATGAGCTTGGCATATCAGGGCTGCTTCATGATGTCGGGAAATCCAAGATACCAAATGAAATACTGAATAAAGCAGGAAAGCTGACGGATGAAGAATTTATGATGATGAAGCAGCATTCGCTTTTTGGCTATCAGATTTTAAAGGAAAAGGAGGATCTGTCCAATTCGATTAAGCTGGGTGTTCTCCAGCATCATGAGAAGATGAACGGCAAGGGCTATCCGATGGGAGTGTCCGCTGAGAAGATCAACCTGTTTGCACGGATTATCTCTGTTGCGGATATTTATGACGCACTTGTGACTGAGAGACCTTACAAGAAGCCATTTTCTCCAAGGGATGCAGTGGAAATGATTATGTCCCTGACAGAGGAGCTTGATATCAATGTTATGAGAAGCTTTCTGGAAAGTGTAATTTTGTATCCGGTCGGGACGGATGTGGAACTCAGCACCGGAGAGCGGGCAAGGGTAATAGAGAATAATTCCAAGTATGTCTTAAGGCCGAAAGTCATTGGATTAAAATCGGGAAAAACATATGATCTCTCAGAACTGGCAAATGCGAGCATTGTTATACTATAGACCAAAGGGGGCTTTTCACAAATGTTTTTTCTAAAAAAAAGCATATATAAAAAGATATGCATGGCGCTGGCGGGCATGATGCTGGTATTGTGCTGTGCGGCAGTTCCGGCAGGCAGTGTGGATGCGGCAGATGCGTCTATTCTTTCAATGTACAGGAGGGCGGTTGACTTTCCACAGGGAGACTTGTCGAGATTGGCGCAGGTAATCCGGAGAGCACAGTGTGGGGAAGAGATTACGATCGGATTTCTCGGCGGATCCATAACAGAGGGGCACGGGGCAGAGGATATTCAGGATTGTTATGTCTCACAGGTTTATAAATGGTGGAAAGATACATTTCCGCAGGCGGAGATTGCGGTGGTAAATGCGGGAATAGGCGGCACCTCCTCCTATCTGGGTGTTCACCGTGTGGAGACAGAGCTTCTTGTGCACAAGCCGGATCTTGTATTCATAGAGTTTGCTGCAAATGATACATTTACAACGTTTTGCATGAACAGCTATGAAAACCTGATTCGTAAAGTACTTATGGCAGAGAGTAATCCGGCATTGGTTCTTTTGTTTGCGGCAAATTCGGATGGCAACAGCTCCCAGGCAGTGGAAGCGGCATTGGGGCAGTACTATGAGTTGCCCATGATAAGCTACGGAAATGCTGTGATCCCTGAGGTTCAGGCTGGAAGCTTTATGTGGCATGAAATTGCAGTGGATACGGTACATCCAAATAATATGGGACATTCCATCTTTGCAAGGCTTATCATAACCTGTCTGGAGGATGTCTGTTCCAGACTTGACCAGATAGCGGTTCGGACGGAGCGGCTGCAAAGGTATGAGCTTCCGGTTCCGGTGACGCCGCAGATATATCAGAACGCGCACATTGAAAATGCGGCGACGATTACACCGCTTGACATGACTGGGTATGGTATTTATGACTTTAATTATCACTTTACTGACAACTGGTATTCCATGGAGGATGGATCGTTCTTGTCGTTTGTTGTGGAAGCGCGCAATATCGGGGTTCTTTATCAGAGAACGGTGGAAGGCACTTTTGGACAGTATGATGTGTATATTGATGATGTGTATGTGAAAACACTGGATGGCAATTATGTTGAGTTTTATGGTACAGAGACGGAAGCAGAAGCACTGTATTCTTCGCCGGACGGCAGCACGGCGGCGCATGTAATAAAAATTGTAAAAAATCCGCAGTCTGCAAATATTGATTTTGTTTTAATCGGACTTTTGCTGAGTTGATATTTTTTAACGAAAAAGAATACCTTATTAAGGTATTCTTTTTCGTTTGTCTGTTACTGTGACAAAAAACTTGTCTTCTTCCAGTTGTTGATAATTTCTTCACACGCGTCAGGATCCATGTCGGCAACAGCCTCGCAGAGTTTAGTATACAGTTCACGGCACTCCTCGTCAAAGCTGTAACCGTCAAGGGTGTGAATGGCATCGTCCATCTTGTCAATGTCAAGGTCGTCAATTGCCTGCATCATTTCGTCAAATGCGTCATTCAGTACGGATGGTGTTACGGGCGGTTTTCCATCCAAATCACGCTTCTCTGGGAAGAAAGGACTTAAAATTTCATAATAGTGTGCATATAGCGAAAGCAACTCGTCTGTGTTCTGGAGTATCAAGTCAATATCATTGGCATTTCCGGCAGCTTCAAGCGCCGCAGCCCTGTCAGAGAGATCGTCTGCGCCAATCTGTCTGGACGCACTTTTGAGGGCATGGACTTCCACTGTATAGCTATGCCACTTCTCTTTGTCCTTATAGGTTTGTATCAGCTTGAGCTTCTTAGGGATTGCGTGGTAGTAATCGGCAAGGACTGTCATAAACAATTCTTCGCTTCCAAGCAGCTTCAGCGCATCTTTGATATTTAATTCCGGTATGTCAGGCAGCACAACGGTTTTTTTGGAGGGCACTTGAACAGATATACCAGAATGTTTTTTGATTTTGTCCTTGGGTAACCACCGGCGTATGGCATTTATGAGCATACGGACTTCGATTGGTTTTGCAACAAAATCATTCATGCCCTCCTTGATAAACATTTTCTTCACATCACCAATTACGTTGGCAGTGAGTGCTATTATGGGTACATCATTGTACTCGGAGTGGAAGCGCCGGATAATATGTGTTGTCTCAATCCCGTCAATTTCCGGCATCATATGATCCATCAGTATGAGGTCGTACATAGTCTCTGATATTTTGCTGATTGCCTGATTGCCGCTGAGTGCAGTGTCAATCTGCATATTGAGCGGCTCAAGAAGCCCTTGCGCCACAGTCAGGTTGATTGAGTTGTCATCTACAATAAGGATTTTGGCTGTCTCGGCAGTAAAGTCATAAAATTCGTCAGAAGACTCACTGTCATATTGGCTGAATATTTCATGGTTGTATATTCCTGCCAGCGATAAGACAGATAATGGTTTGTGAACAACCAGCACATTTTGTGAACCATAGTTGACAGACACATCATATGGGGCAATGACAACTGTGTTAAGCTGAGGATGGGCACACATGAAATCCTGAATGGACTGGTCAAAGTCTATGTAGGGAATAAACAGGTACGTATCATTTAACGTCTCAATGTTTTCGTTTAGGAATGACAGGATATCTGTGCCTTTCAGGTCTGTGTATTCGATTCCGAGTTTATGCATATCCCTCTTGAGCTGGATATTGGCATAAGTGTTGTTGAGAAATCCTGCCGCATGGGTCGGAGCACTCTTGTACAGAGATATGGACGGTTCTGCGTCTACAATTCTCTGGGGAACCCAAAAGGAAAAGGTAGATCCTTCTCCATATACACTTTCAACAGAAATATCACCGTTCATAAGGGTGACAAGCTGCTTGCTGATGGCAAGACCCAGACCGGTACCCTCGATATTGCGGTTTCGTTTGCTGTCGACCTGCTGGAATGATTTGAAAAGTTTTCCCATATCTTCCGGCTTAATGCCGATACCTGTGTCTGATACGGAAAACAGTAGTTTGATGGTGTCCTCGGAAATCGTTTCAAAGTCATACTTCAGGCAGATTTGGCCTACTTTGGTAAATTTGGCGGCATTGTTTGCCAGATTGGTAATGATCTGCTTGAGGCGAATCATGTCGCCGCGCAGGACTTTGGGGATATTCGGGTTGATGTCAAGCACAAACTCTACGTCATCTTTGTCTATGCGCGTACTGACAATGGTTGCAACATCATTGATCAAGGATGTTGGCTCGTAGTCGTCGGCTGCAATATCCATTTTTCCTGATTCAATTTTGGAGAAGTCAAGAATATCATTGATGATGGTAAGCAGTGACTTTCCGGCAGCCTTAATCTGGTTGATGTAGTTTTTTGCAGCAGGAGTCATATCTTCGCGCAGTGCCATTTCTGCCAGACCAATCACGGCGTTCATGGGCGTGCGCAGTTCATGGCTTGTGTTTGCGAGGAAGTCGGACTTCATGTTTGCTGCTTTTTCGATTTCAATATTTGCCTCTTTCATAATGAATCTGTGGTATGCAATGCTTGAGAGAGCGCTTGTGAGTGTATAAAGGAACAGTGCGGCATTTTCAAGCTTAGTTTTGTCAATGACAGGCACACTCATGACAGACTGCAGATAATTAATCAGGTCGATGCCGATTTCTGCCGCAACCTGCATAATTCGGGTGATGTCGGGCGGTGAGGTTAGAACCTGTCCGCCGACAAAACAACCGACCATTTTTTCGCCTGCCATAATGGGGGCAGCGAAATCCATAAGCCCGGCATGGCAATAATATGTAACAGAGGAACCGACTTTCAAGGCAAGCTCTGCGCCATGTTTGTCACACTGCTGGCAGCGCAGGCAGCCAATTGGGGAATTCCGTGTATATTTGCTGCAAAAGTCAGTAAAGTTTGTCCCTTTTGTGACTGGAACACCTTCAGCATCGGTGATGATGGCGGCGAATCCCGTCATCTTGGAAAAGGAGTCCTGCAGGTGCTGGAGCATCTCCACGTCAAAAAGGTCGGTGAGAGTTATCTCATTATTCATATGGCACGCCTCCAATACTATCCTTAATCAATCAACTCGCGAATTTTGGCAAGCAAGGACTCCCTGTCGACAGGCTTTAACAGATAGCCCTGCGGCTTGAGCGCAAGTGCGTTTTTGATTTTTTCTGTATCATTGATTCCTGTGAGAAATACGACAGGAATGGATGCGAGATAAGGGTCTTTGCGGAGCTCCTCAAGAACGGCTGGGCCGTTCATATCCGGCATTTCGTAATCCAGAAGAATCAGGCTGACTTCCTTGGTTTTGAGGAATCGCAGCGCGATCTTTCCGCTGATGGCAGTGGCAACTTCGTATCTGGAATCCAAATATCCCTTAATGGTTTTGTGGATAATGGTGGCATCATCCACGACAAGGATACGGGGGCGGTCAGGTGATTCTGCCTGTCTGCCCTTTTCCGGCTCTTTTTCTACACCTTCAATGATGGCGTCAAGCTGTGCAAGAGTGTCAAAGGCATTGCTGGCGTTGGCATTCATTGCAGTAGAAAGTGGCGAGTCTGCCTCTGAAGACAGGCGCGCCCGATGTTCCCTGATAAACCTTACAATCGAATCTTCCATGTCGGGTGTGGATATAGGAAGCCGGATGGACAGTTCAGGGACACAGTTTGGAATCTTAGATGCGTATTCCAGACTGGCAGCGTCGCCGATTGCGCAAAAGGGAATATTACTCTTGCCAAGTACGTCATGAAAACTTGCAATTGTCACAAGGTCATCCCTTGTCTCAGAGCGCATACAAAAGATAAAAATATCTGGATTAAAATATTTGACATGGTTTTTGAGATCGTCATAGATAACGGACGATGTCACACATTCAAATGCAGCATCCATTTGAAGAAAGAAATTGCTGATGAGTTTTCTGCTGTTTCCTGCCAGCAGTACTTTATATTTTGTCATTCAAATATCCTCCTGTTGCAGTTGTATATAGATATCTGGTTAAAGATTTTACACATATATTTTAGCATATATGCAGGAAATAATAAATAATAATTTGACAAGTTGTGCAGTTTGCTTGTAACAGAAAGCCGAAGGCTGAACTGTAACGTTTGCTTTTCTGTTACAGTTCACACCTCAATAACTTATAAGCTGATGAAAACTGGCGTTGGTGTGAATTGTAACGCTTTTCTGTTACAGTTTACACCTACGCCAAAGTAGTGGGAATCATGCGCCAAAATGCTTGCCTTTTAGCATTTTGTGTGCAAAATCTGTT
>JAIECJ010000207.1 GCA_029068555.1 Lachnospiraceae bacterium | reverse complement strand
ATCACGCAAAGTGGTGAATACGACGCATACGCGTCGTTATATAGATGGCAGGAATGATTTTTCAAACACGCTCTAGGGAAACGCTGATTAAAGCGTTTCCCGCACCGGACAAATCTTTCTATGCAAGGCGGAGGATTGAGCTGCAGCAATTGATGACAATGCATCAGATGGAGATTTGGGCAAGTAAGATGTTGTCACATTTAGCCGCCGGAGTAATATGTGTAGCCTGAATGGGTGGAGAAACAGACAGGTCAGGATGTATAGGTTATTATTGAACAGTACCTTATGTCCAAAAAACAAATTTTATGGCAGTAGTACATATGCACACAGGAATGGAGGATGAATATGTGTGGAATCATTGGTTATGCGGGTGATAGAGAGGCGAAGAAGGTCATATTAGAGGCATTGGAGACACTAGAGTATCGCGGTTACGACAGCGCAGGCATGGCGCTTGTGTATGCAGACGGGCACCTAAGGGTAAAAAAAAGCGCAGGAAAAGTGGCAAAACTCCGCGCTCTGTGTGAGCGGGAGGATGCCGGAGATAAGACTGAAAAGAAAAAGGCATTGAGCGGAATCGGACACACAAGATGGGCGACGCACGGCGGTGTGTCCGATGAGAATGCGCACCCGCATACATATGGCAGAGTTACGCTTGTCCACAATGGAATTATAGAAAATTTTCAGGAACTGGCAGTCAGATATGGGTTAGAAGAAAATCTTGTCTCGCAGACAGACACAGAAGTTGTGGCGGCGTTAATAGACAAATTTTATGACGGTGACGCCAAAACAGCAATCTGGAAAGCGACGGAATTGCTAAAGGGAACATTTGCGCTTGCAGTTCTTTTCGCGGACATTCCTGATAAAATATTTGCAATCAGAAATGTAAGTCCGATTATTGCAGGAGTCGGAAAGAATCACATGGAATCTTTTCTGGCATCCGATGTGACAGCGTTGTCACAATACGTGTCAACATATTTTGTTGTTCCGGAATACGTGCTTGTGGTACTCGAAGCGGGAAAGATTACGCTGCTTGATGGCGAGGATAAGAAAGTGGATCCTGATTTTCTGTGCGTGGACTGGCAAATTGGCGAAAAAGGGAAAAACGGATACGAATATTTCATGGAAAAGGAAATTGCGGAGCAGCCAAAAGTAATAAGGGAGACAATTCTGTGCAGATGCAGGGACGGTATGCCGGATCTGAATATTGACAATATTCCTGACTGGCTGCTTGACCGGTATGAGAACGTCATAATTATAGGCTGCGGAACTGCCATGCATGCAGGACTGGCTGCTAAAAGACTGATGCAGACGCTCTTAAAGATTCCTGTCACTGTGGAACTGGCGTCAGAATTTGTCTATGATGAACCTGTTGTCGATTGTAGGACATTTGTGATTGCAGTCTCACAGTCGGGTGAGACGATTGACACATTGGAAGCATTGAAATATGCAAAAAGAAAAGGGGCAGGAAATCTATCCATTGTAAATGTAAAAGGTTCTACGATAGCGCGTGAGAGCGAATATGTGATCTATACAAATGCCGGACCAGAGATTGCCGTGGCAAGCACAAAGGCATACACTACGCAGATTACAGCGCTTTATATGCTTATCTGCCGCATGGCATATGTGCGCGGTGTGTATACGGCAGAACAGGCAAAAATGTTTGTGCAGGGGCTGCAAGGTGTACCGGAATCAGTTGAAAAGGTGATAGCAGACAAAAAGGCACTGCACAGAATTTCGCAGTGTATTATGGATTCATCAGACGTGTTTATGATAGGAAGGGGCTTGGACTATACTGCGCTTCTGGAGGGCTCCTTGAAATTAAAGGAGATTTCTTATATTCATTCCGATGCGTATGCATCTGGTGAGTTAAAACATGGAACAATTGCACTTATCACAGAGAAAACGCCAGTTATTGCGCTTCTGACACAGCCAAAAGTGATGTCAAAGGAGCTATCCAATGCGATTGAAGTCAGGGCGCGCGGGGCAAAGGTATATCTGTTCACACGGGCGGATGTGGAAATGAAGAACGCCGGACAGTGGGAAAATGTCTACCGACTTCCGGCGCTCAGGGATGAGCTGATGGTTTTTCCGGCAGTCGTGGCTCTTCAACTGGTGGCGTATTATGTTTCCAGGGATAAGGGACTGGATGTCGACAAGCCAAGAAATCTGGCAAAAGTCGTAACGGTGGAATAAAAAAATACCAATAATATTATATTTATGCAAAAAGTCAAATTTTCAAGGTAAAATTAGTATATTTTATACCATGAAAAATATATAAAAAACCGTTATACTTATCTTATAACTGTTGCGTGCACGGGCACGCAAATTAACGAGAGATATGAAATGAGAAAGGCGGTATTTTATGTATTATATTGGAGTGGATTTAGGAACATCAGCAGTAAAGCTTCTATTAATGGAAGAAAATGGCAGGATAACAAAGGTTGTGTCAAAGGAATATCCGCTGTATTTCCCGCATCCGGGCTGGAGTGAGCAGAAGCCCGAGGACTGGTGGAATGCTGTGAAGGATGGCTTAAAGGAGCTGACAAAAGACTGCGACAAGTCGCAGGTAGCAGGAATCAGCTTTGGCGGTCAGATGCATGGACTGGTGATTTTGGATAAGGATGACAATGTGATCCGTCCGGCAATTCTTTGGAATGATGGCAGGACACAGGATGAGACGGATTACCTGAACAATGAAATTGGAAAAGATAAATTGTCAAAATATACGGCAAATATCGCGTTTACGGGTTTCACTGCACCGAAAATACTATGGGTAAAAAATAAGGAACCTGAAAATTTTACCAGAATAGATAAAATTATGCTGCCAAAGGACTACATCGCATATATGCTGACTGGAAGCTTTTGTACAGACGTATCGGATGCCTCCGGCATGCTTCTGTTTGATGTGGAACATAAATGCTGGTCGGAAGAAATGATGCAGATTTGCGGTGTAAAGGCTTCACAGCTTGCAAAAATATATGAGAGCTATGAAACTGTAGGAACATTAAAGCCGGAGACTGCGGCGGAGCTTGGACTGCCGGAAACGGTAAAGGTGGCGGCAGGCGCAGGTGACAATGCAGCAGCAGCAATCGGAACAGGTACGGTCGGTGACGGAATGTGCAACATTTCGCTTGGCACAAGCGGAACGATATTTATATCCAGTAAGAATTTTGGTGTTGACAAGAATAACGCGCTTCATTCTTTTGCGCATGCGGATGGAAAATACCATCTGATGGGATGCATGCTGAGTGCGGCCTCATGCAACAAGTGGTGGATGGAAGAAATTATGCAGACGACAGAATTTGCGCGTGAGCAGGCAGCAATTACGGACGAGAAGCTTGGCAATAACCATGTGTATTTCCTGCCATATCTGATGGGAGAGCGCTCACCGCACAATGACGCAAATGCCCGCGGTACTTTTATTGGAATGACGATGGATTCCACAAGGGCTGATCTGTATCAGGCAGTACTTGAGGGGGTGGCGTTTGCCATCCGCGATTCCTTTGAGGTGGCGAAACGTCTTGGCATCAATATTCAGTCGTCCAAGATTTGCGGCGGCGGAGCAAAGAGTCCGCTTTGGAAAAAGATCTTTGCAAATGTGCTCAACATCAGGCTTGATATTATAGAGAGCGAAGAAGGACCCGGATACGGCGGGGCAATTCTTGCAGCAGTGGCGTGTGGAGCGTACGCGTCTGTGGAGGATGCGGCGTCAAAGCTTGTGAAAGTGGTTGACAGTGTGGAGCCTGACAAGGAGCTTGCGGCCCGCTACGAGGAGAGATACCGCAGCTTTGCACAAATTTACCCGACAGTAAAAGAACTGTTCCCCAAAATTTTATGATTGCTTTTTAGGTGTTTGAAAGTAACAGTCCTGTTTTGGGGACTGTTGCTTTTTTGATACCGTGATATGTTCTCGACATTTACGTGATTAAATGATAAAATATGATTATTCGAAATAGGACGCTAGAGCATACAGAACGGAGCAGAACCACAATAAGAATAAAAAGGACAGGGCATGTTAATATTGCAATAGGAAAGAACAATGAAAGAGTCGGAAAAAATAATTGACATTGAAGAACTGAAAGAAGAAAAAAACAGTGGAAAAACAGAACAGGAATTAAAATACCAGTATTTTGATATTCAATCTATTACAAGAGGGCTGGATATATCATCCGAAACGATGGAAAAGGGTATGGAGCTGCTGGGGCAAAATAAAATTGAAGTGGAGACTTTTGAGACCGGTTATTTTGATCAGATGGACGACATGGTTGCATTGGTAAGTGCTACAGCGTATTATTGCCGAAGACAGTTTCCGGTCAGAATGACATTTAACAGGGATCGGGTGCTTCGGACAGACTGCGGCTGCCCAGAATGCAGAAGATATGGATGGTATACGACAAGGAAGAGCAGCTGCATTTTTGTCGCGGCAGTGCTTCAGTATATCAAGGTATATCTTCAGGAAGAGGAGATAGGGGATGCGACAGATAAGTATGGTGCAATCCTTCTGACTGATTTCCAAAGGCATCACACGAATCAGGTTGTGTCAAACGCCGCGATGCAGGGGACGTCAATGAGCCTTGAACCCAGACTATCCCGCAAGGATGGAGAAATCAGACTGTCATTCAAGGTCGGAACAGGGAAACTGTTTGTTGTCAAGGATATGATTGAATTTTGTGAACAGGTGCGTGGTTCCGAGACAGTACAGTTTGGCACGAGCACAAAACTCAGCCTGAATATCAACAGCTTCACGCCGCATGCAAGACAGTGGTATGATTTTATGAGCAAGGTTATACAGGAAGAGGAGGAAGTTCTCAACCGCATCAATGAAATGCGCTACTATTATTATGAGAATAAGCGAAAATGTGCTGACTTTGGATTGTATGGATGGCGGCTGGATCAGTTCTGTGAAATTTTGGACAAGGGTTCTGTAGAATATGATGACAAAACGTCCGGAAAAAAGGGAAAAGTACAACTGACATGCAAAGAAGGCACACCGAAACTAACGATGCAGATTCGCAAAAGCAGAATCGGGAGAAAAAATGATTTTCATGGAATTGATGTCTCATGCAGCATGCCGGAATTTTACACAGGAACAGCGTATGCATATTATATTCAGGACGACGTGATGTACAGGACTGATATTAGTGTCACAAATCGAATCAGACTGCTTCTGGACATGGCGGATGGGGAAGAATTAAAATTCCAGATTGGGAGAAACAAGCTGACAGATTTTTATTATTCCATGCTGCCGCAGCTTGAGGATATTTTTACCGTGATGGAGGAGAACAGTGAAGAGATACATAAGTACCTGCCGCCTGAGGTGGCGTTTATATTTTATCTGGACGCGGAGGGGAATGACCTCACCTGCCGAGTGACGGCGCGATATGGCGACAGGGAATGCTCTGTTATGGACTCCGCAGTAATGCAATCGGATTATGTGCATTACGCCGGATTCCGGCTGGAAGGGCGGGAGCGGGAAATTTTCTTTCTGACAAAGCAGCTGTTTCCGTATGTCGATGTGGAGAAGGATTTTTTTTACTGTAATGGAGAGGAAGATATAATCTACGAGGTGCTAAGCCATGGCGTGGAGAATCTTGCAGAACTTGGGGAAGTAAAGTGTACCAATGCGTTCAGGAATCTCAATATCGTGAAAAAGATGCACATGACAGTCGGTGTCTCTGTTTCAAGCAGTCTGCTTGACATGGAAATTGAGACAGAGGACATCAGCCGCGAGGAGTTGTTGGATGTCCTAAAGGGATATAAGCTTCATAAGAAATATTACAGACTGAAAAACGGCGATTTTGTCAACCTTGAAGACGAGAATCTTCAGATGTTGAAGGAGCTGATGGACACCATGCATCTGCCCCCCAAGGAATTTATCAAGGGTAAGATACATCTTCCGGTGTATAGGACGCTTTATCTGGACAAACTGTTAGAGGAAAAAGAAGGACTTTACACAAACAGGGATCATACCTTCCGCGAGATGGTCAAAAATTTCAAGACCATCAGTGACGCGGATTATGAAGTGCCCAGCAGCCTTAAACGTGTGATGCGGAGCTATCAGAAAAATGGTTTCAAGTGGTTAAAGACATTGGAATCCTGCCAGTTCGGCGGCATTCTCGCCGATGATATGGGACTTGGAAAAACCATACAGGCGATATCCTTTTTGGTTTCCCAGAAAAAGGAGGGAGTGACAACGCTGATTGTGGCGCCGGCTTCCTTGGTGTTTAACTGGGGTGAAGAGTTTCAAAGATTTGGACCGGAATTGACGGTACAGCTGATTACAGGCGACCAGCAGGATCGACAGAAGAAGATAGAGGGGTACGCAGAATATGACGTGAGTGTCACTTCTTATGATCTTCTCAGAAGAGATATCTCGCATTACGAGGATAAGAAATTTACTTATGAGATTATTGATGAGGCACAATACATTAAGAATCACACAACTGCGGCTGCGAAAGCAGTGAAGGTGATAGACAGCCGTATGAGAATTGCACTGACAGGCACGCCGATTGAAAACCGGTTAAGCGAGCTGTGGAGTATATTTGATTTCCTTATGCCAGGATTTCTGTACAGCTATGAGGTATTTAAGAGAGATGTGGAAACCCCGATTGTAAAATATGATGACAAGGATGCCATGATGCGCCTGCAGCGGATGGTGGGGCCATTTATTATGAGACGGTTAAAGTCGGATGTCTTAAAGGATCTTCCGGATAAGCTTGAGGAAGTGCGCTATGTAAAGTTTGATAAAATCCAGCAGACGGCATATGATGCGCAGGTCATACATATGCAGGAAATGCTGACGAAGCAGGATGATGAGGACTTTAACAAAAACAAGATGAAGATCCTTGCAGAGCTGACAAGGCTGCGCCAGATATGCTGTGATCCCAGTCTGTGTTTTGACAATTACAAGGGAGAATCGGCAAAGCTTGACTCCTGCATCGAGCTGGTGCAGAGTGCGATCGACGGCGGACACAAGATGCTCGTGTTTTCCCAGTTCACATCAATGCTTGATATTATCAGGACACGGCTGGAGCAGCAGGGTATTTCATATTATATGATTACAGGTGAGACCGCTAAGGAGAAACGTCTGCAGCTTGTAAAGGCTTTCAATGAGGATGATGTTCCGGTATTTTTGATTTCATTAAAGGCGGGCGGTGTCGGACTGAATCTCACAGGTGCGGACGTTGTCATCCACTATGACCCATGGTGGAATGTCGCCGCGCAGAATCAGGCGACAGACAGGGTACACCGCATCGGACAGACAAAAAAGGTGACGGTATATAAACTGATCGCAAGGCACAGCGTTGAGGAGAAAATAATGAAATTACAGGAGACGAAACGCGATCTTGCGGAGCAGGTCATGAACGGCGGACTAGGACAGCTTGGAAGTATGAGCCGGGATGAGCTGCTAGAGCTTTTGCAGGGATGAACGATCCGGATAAGGAAGGGGGAACTGCGAATGACCAGATTGGATGAACTGCTTCGTCAGATTAGACGGAAACATGTTTATATCCAGACACATAATTTTCCTGATCCTGATGCGATTGCAAGCGCATATGGTCTACAGAGACTGCTTGAGACAAGGGGAGTAGATGCTACAATCTGCTACAAAGGAAAGATTGACCGCTACAGCACTGGCAAGCTGGTGGAAATGATGGGAATCGAACTGCTTAATGTGGAGGATTTGGAACATATACTGACGGATGATGACGAAGTGATACTTGTGGATTCCCAGAAGGGAAATTCAAACATTATAGATATTACAGGCGATGAGATTATTTGTATTGACCATCATCCTGAAAACGATATGTTCGAATACCGTTTTCAGGATATCCGCCCAGAGGTTGGTGCATGCTCAACAATGATTGCACAGTATTTTTTCGAAAATAATGTGCCCATGGATAAAGAAATTGCGACAACATTGACATATGGAATACGCATTGATACCAAAAATCTCACGCGAGGCGTATGTCAGCTGGATATTGAAATGCTGTATAGAATGTTTCACGACTGTGATTATGACACGATATTTATGCTGGAAAACAGCGTGCTCAGCTTTGAGGATTTAGTGGCATATTCCAAGGCAATTTCAAGTATTGAAGTTTATGATGATATCAGTTTTGCAGATACGGGGACAGACTGTCCTGTTATCGCAGATATTTCGGACTTTATGCTCGCGCTCAAGGAAGTGGCGTTCTCTGTCGTGTATTCCAGAAAGGATGGAGGCATTAAACTTTCGGTGCGCAGTGTACGCGCATCGCTTGATGCAGGGAAAATTATCGGAAAAGCGCTCGAGGGAATCGGAAACGGCGGCGGACACGCATCCATGGCAGGAGGATTTGTCCCGTTTGACGGAAATGAGCAGAAGGCGGCAGACCTGCTGGAAAAAATTAAGAAACGATTTATTGCAGTGATATACGAAAGCAGGCTATAAATGGAAGTTTATAGGGGGAGAAATGTAGTATGGGAGCTTTTTTTCTTAAACCGGAGATGCAGGAAATGAATACGGATTATCTGACGGGACTGTGCAACAGATGGGGACTGAACGAAGTATGGCAGTCTCTGCCGCAGGATGTACGGGTTCACTGTCTCTATATGGATGTCGATAATTTTAAGCTGGTCAATGACATCTATGGACATGCGAAAGGAGATGAGCTGCTGGTTTTTATCAGTAAGCTGCTTCAGGACACGTTTCAGGGACAGCTGATTGTCAGGATGGGCGGCGATGAGTTTATTGTCCTCTGCAACGGCGCCCATGAGACATCAGAGCTGGAAAAAAAGCTGGTATTTTTGCAGGAAGCTATAAGCTCTGGGGATTTTGACAAGAGTGTGGAAAAATTATTGTCCTTTAGTATCGGTGTCTGTTACAATCATCTGGCTGGAGAGGGATTACAGGTGATATTGGAGCAGGCAGATGTCGCGATGTATCATGTGAAGAAAAACGGAAAAGGTCACTTCATTGTCTATGATGAGATACGGGAGCAGATAGAAGATGAGCGGGCGATAAAGGACAGGGCGCTTTCGGGGATGGTATGGAAAGAGATAGAAATCCTGTATCGTCCTGTTATTTATATCCAGACGTCTGATGTGTTTGCCGTGGAAACAGTCATTCACTGGAATTTTCCTGACAAGGGCACTATCGCGGAAGAAAAATTTATGCCGATTTTCAAACAATACGGCATTGATGTACAGATGAGTTCCTATGCTTTGGAGGAAGTCTGTAAGCAAAAGCGTAGATGGAGAAGCACGAATCTTGACAGCATGGAGATTTATGTAAGACTTTCTGGAAGATATCTCCTGCAGTCCGGCAGTATTCAGGCAATTGCACAGTGTCTGGATAAGTATGGAATACGGCGTGATGAGATAGAGCTCTGCATCGAGGAGAGGGATTTTGGCGAAAATGGCGAGCGGATGTACGCAGTGGTGAAGGGGCTTATGAATGCCGGCTTCAAAGTGGCAATCAACAATTTTGCGTCCGCATCATCGCTGAGTGTACTGCAGAGAGTGCCATCCCAGCTGCTGAAGCTGGATGCGAAGCTGCTTTCAGAGGCGGAGTACAATGAGACAGGCGTGAGTATTCTGCGCAATGTTATTAGCCTGGGAAGAGATTTACACTGCGGGATTGTTGCACAGGGAATTGAAAATACGGCGCAGGTGAAAATGCTTGCGGATTATGGTGCCCAGTTTGGTGTGGGTGACTTTTATGGAGCGCCCTGTGATGAGCCTGCTTTTGTGGAGCAGTATCAGGATAGGCTGTTTTTTGTGCGCAATCAGAAACCGACAGTGTTTCCGTTTGCAGAACACTTGCTGGATGATCAGCGACAGCACATGGGCATTTTTGAGGGAACGGGATTTGCTTACACAACAGGTGTCGTGGAAGGACAGCATGCGCTTTGTTTCCCTGGCGGAAAGGTCAGTGAAAACCTTGTTTTCCTTCCTAAGGAGGTCATGTACAGTGACAGTTATTCCATCTGCTTCTGGGTCAATCCGGATAAGGCACAGTCATGGACAAGCATATTCTATGTTACATATAAGGATGGTTTTATGAGCCTGATGCCTAACAGCGGACATGGCGACATGTTTTTCCGCATCAAGGACGACCGAGAGCCAAATGAATGGCATGATATTGTATGCAGAAGGGCGGTTCCAGGGCAATGGTCGTTTATCTGTGCGACATATGATGTGATTACACATATTGGAAAACTGTATTTCAATGGCCTGCTGGTTGCCAGCAGGGACAATATGCCCGATTTGAAAGTGGTAAATCAGGTTATATTGGGCGGAGATGAATATCAGGACTCTTTTCAGGGGAAGCTTGCGGGACTTGAAATCTATCATTATGCGCTCTCTGCGGATAAAGTCGAGGAAAAATTTGAAAAATATCAGGGCATGCCGTATTATCAGGGAACAGATGGAAGAAAATGATTTTTTTGTGAAAATTGCAAGATAAAAATGTGAAAAAGTAGCCTAGAACCGCATTTTCTACAAAGTGCACAACTTATCACTATTCAATATGTTGGAAAATTGTGCACTTTGTTTAAAAATGGGCAGACTCGCCCCTTGGTGTTGTTGACTCGCTTTACGCTGTGAGGGCGAGTCAATCTAGGTTATTTCTGTATGAAGATAAGAAAAAGAAAACAACTACCGTTCTATGGCTATCCAAAAACCCATACCGAAAGAGCGCGAAAACCGAAAAGGAAAACGGCCGATTAAATCGGCCGCGACCACTACCCATATGGTAGAGGTCGCCCAATTGGGACCCACCCTTGCCGTGTTGTTCGGTATCGGTATTAAATGCTGTGAAATGATAGGGGGCTTGCAAAGGGCAAAAATCTGCTAAGGCAGATTTTAAGCAAGCATGAAAATTTAAAATAGTCAGAACTTACCGCTTCTTTAGCTTTCAAACAATCTGAAAGAAAATTAGTTCAATTATTGAACTGCTATGTTGAGTGTGCGCTTGTATTCGTTGCTTGATAAACCGTTAAATAGTCTGCGTGGATAGTTGTTGATTATGTTTTCCATGTCTTTTATAAAGTCGTTGCTGTAATATGAAATATCCGAACCCTTTGGTATATACTTTCTTATCAGCTTATTAGCGTTCTCATTACTACCACGTTCAGAACTTGCAAATGGATGGCAGAAAAATAAATTTGTCCGTTTTCCTATCTTTTGGCATGACAATTCAATCTCTTTGAAAAGGCTAAATTCTACACCATTATCGCAGGTAATAGTCTGGAATATGGTTCTAAACTTTTCATAACCCAAATAGTTTTCCAATTTGTTTATTTCATTTAAAACGCTTTGTGCAGTCCTGTCTGCTATTTTCCTGACTATTTCATGCCGTGTCATGCGTTCAGTAAGAACTAAGAGACAGTCTTTTGCAGTTCCTTTGCCGCCGTATACCGTGTCCATCTCCCAATGTCCAAATTGTTCACGGTTTTTTATTTCCTTTGGGCGTTCTTCTATTGTCTTTGCCCCAAGCTTATTATAGCAGGGGCGTTTTGTTGTTTCCTTTTCTTTCTTTTTCGATACTTTGTAAGTTAAATTATCGTCGCTGATATTAAGAAATACATTGCTGTGAATGTAGTTGTACAGTGTCTTAAATGACAGGCAAAGGAGTGTGTCAGAGCCACGGAGAGCCACAGAAACAGCATAGGGGCTATATTTGTACTCTAAAACCATTTTTTCTATGTATGAAGCGGTTTTATAATCATTTTTTAATTTTAAGTCTATTCCCTTATTGTGACTTCTTTCATTCTGTATTCTTTGCCCGACATCAGCCTTGTATACTGTATAGGGTTTCAAGTTCGTGTCGATTAGTTCAACCGTACCGCGCTTTATTTCGCCATAAATTGTATTAATATGCTTGTTCAGGCGTTCTGCTATTTCCTTTACGCTTTTGCCATCTTTTAACATGGTTTCTATTATGTAACGTTCGTATTCCTTGATATATTTTCCCATTGTGCAACCTCACTTATCTTTTGTACGAATATTGGAAGGGCGTTAAATTGTCAGAGCTTATTGTTTCTATCGCTGTATTACCTTCCCATAAATAAGCGTAACAAATAAAAAGCAATCTATCAAGTAGGGCTTTGCTTTGTGGCATTGCCTTGACAGATTGCTTTTTATTTGTTGTGAGGTTGTTTCTGTATGTACGTTGCGAGAATAAAATTGTCAGAAATTATTGTTTTTACAAATTATTTCATGCGATTCTTTTTATATCTCCAACGGTAAAAAGCCCTTATAATAGTGCGGTAACGTCTTTTTGGTTTTTTAATTATCATTATTCTAAAATCGTTATCAATGACACACATATAATTTACACTTTTATATCCTACCTTTTTCATAAAATCATTCCTTTCAGTATGGCATTTCAATATATGTTACGTGTTGCCCGATTTCCTTTACGGTCAAATCTTTCATATATGTTATGTCGTCGCCGTACATTTCTAAAAATTCGTATTTGTCTATATTCAGTTTTTCGGGTTCCGTACGCTTTGTATTGCGGTTAGTATAGTACCGCTTCTTGTTTTTCAGGAATGCATCACTTTCCTTTGTGATATACTTTGTTATATATCCGCTTGCTTTTACACTGTCTCCTACAGCGGTTGCAGTGGTAAAGCCGTGTGACCATGACGGTATATTAAATATTGCGCGGTTGTTCTTCTTATCCCAATGTCCGCTAAATACAAAGTTAAGTTCTGGACAGTCTGCAAGAAGTCCGTGGAAATGATAGTGCTCTTTGTCGGCGTGCAGTTCGGGCACTATCAGATATTTTAAGTTCGGACATTTGCGTTGCTGTAAATGATTGAGGTAATAAGACAATTTCTTTACTACTGTATCATAGTCGGAACTGTCTGTTTTTTTGCGGTCAAATGTCAATGTAATAAACCAATCCCACTTATTAGACCTTGCTATATTATATATTGTGTTTTTTGTTTTTGATATTGATACGTTTTTGCAATGTGTTTCCTGTTCCTTTTCCCTTTTTTCGTTATGATAAGATTTTTTAAATTTCTCATTTACTTTTCCGCTTTTTATAATAGGATTGCTGTACAATGTGACATGCTGACCGCTTTTGTATGTGGTTAAGCGACAGTTATATGTTTCAAGGGGATTATCTTTATCGCCGTAAAACTGTACACCATTATTTTTGATACTTTCATGATGTAGCTTATAGCCGCGTTTAACCTTTAAAATAATTAAACGGTCTTTTATTTTCATAACGTTGAGTTTTCCCAAAAATTTTTTAGTGGCTTAAACTTATTGCTATTGTCAAGTAGGCGTTGTTATTTCCCTGTGACGTTACGGGGGATTCCATCATGTGGGTTATCCTTCCACAGTCGCTTCAGGATTCCCCACATGATGGAATATCTTGTAACTGTCATAAAAGTTATAATACCTCTGCTTACCAACAAACCATTCTGTACTAATATGCGCGTCTTTGCCTTTTTTACTGTACCATCTTGTAATACATACAAAAAGTTTGCCGCCAGCAAAAAGCCCCAATATTTTCCCAAATATCTTGTAATTATTTACACATCTATGCTCTTGTTCATATTCCAGTATTGCGCGAATATGTTTATCAACAACTTTATCGTCTTGACTGATAAGGTACACATCATAGCCGTATTTTCTGTGCTGTCTAAAAAAGCTTGCCCACTCCAAGCGGTCTTTCCTATTCCATGTTCTTGCATTAAACAATTCCTGACATTCATCAATAACCAATAAAGTCTGGTGTTCCTTTATCTGTCCTTTAGCGTTGCGCTTATGGAACTGCCAAGCATAGTTGTAAAGACCGTCGAGGTAACTGTAATTTTTTGTACCGCTATTTTTATATGCATTGTTTATCCAGTATTCATTTTTTTCATAAATGAAAGAGCCTAATCTTTCTTTGTGGCGGCATTTATTAAATGTCTGTTCATTTATTTCAAAGTTTGCAATAACATTCTGACCTTTTCTTATAGCGCGGTCAATAATCATTGCCATATGTAGCGACTTGCCATTGCCGGGCTTGCCAGTAAAAAAATATATCATTTTAATATACTCCTTGATTGTTATATTTTTTCTATAATCATCCTGTTTACGATATCCATTACAATATCATAAACATAATATAGGGTTATGGCGGCTAGCCATAACTGTGTTATTTTCAGGCAGTTGTCAAACGGTATAAACCAGTTAAGGTAAGGCAGAAAATCAAGCTTGTAGATTTCGCCATCAAGCGTAGTCTGGAAAGGACTGTTGGGGAGTATGCTTACAACTGCCAGTAACAGTGCACTTAAAAGTTTAATCATTATTGACCTCCTACATTTTTATTGATTATAATCTTGCTTGTGAGCTTTAAAAGCCCTATGACATAGAGCATGGTTAGCAACAGCCTTGATATTTTTGAGATTGCAGTAAAGTTTGCAAAGTCAATGACAAGTTTCTCATGTATGCCGTAAGAATCAAGTTCTATCGGAAGTTCATATACAGGAACTTCGGGATTATCTGCTAGGAACGCAATAAGGAAAGCAATATCCCACGGAATACTAAAAGGGAATTTTTTTGTGATAACGGCGGCAGTGTCAGTAAAACCAGTTGCAAGAGTACCGACACCCGAACCAACGTCTTCAAGCAGTTCTTTCAAAAATGATAGCCAGTCTGCTACAGCGTCAACGCCGTCAAATATTGTATCTAAAGCAGTCCAGCGTTTAATTTTTTTCAGTTCCTTTACAATATCGTCAAAGCCGTTTTTTATTTCTTCCAGCATATTGTCGTATTGTTGCTTTACCTGTGCCATAAATTCGCCGATACGGATATATATTTTTTTTAGCCAGTTGTTAGTGTCCGTCAAATCGGTACCAGAAGATATTGTCTCTGTTTCCGTCTCTGTTTCTGTTTCCGTCTCTGTCTCTGTTTCCGTCTCTGTCTCTGTTTCCGTCTCTGTCTCTGTTTCTGTTGGTTCTTCAGGCGGTTTTTCTTTTACTGTTAACGTCAGGTTAGGAGAAATGATATAGATATCACCTCCATTATTGTAGACCGCTGACAAATAATAGTCGCCGCCGTGGATACTGTCAGACAGTGAGAGCGTGGCAGTGTTTTCATTGTATGTCGCGCCGCTGATATCAATGCCATGCCATGTAAGACAGGAATTAAAATCAGGGTTGTCAATATCCGTAAGGATTTCCACATTTATTGTGTTCTGTTCACCCTCTGTAAGTATACTGTTATCGGCGCGTGATATAGACAAGCTATACTCTTCTTTGCCGTCTTTTATCCAGTCCCACAACTCTTCAATAGCCTTATCAGTATCGTCTTGAGAAGTATCATCTGTTAAGTTCTTTTCGTTTATTTTCTTTTCAATATTTTTTGCTTTAGACTTTGGGACAGTAACAGAACCCTTTTTGTAGGGCATGGAGTATGAGGAATGGCGTTTTGATTTATATGTAGGTTTATTTTCATTGTAGTTTATGGCTTTTTCATACCCTGTGCCATCTTTTAAAAATTGTTCCAGCGCTTCTTTACTGTTAAATATGGGGAAATTTGCAGTAGGCGTTAGATAAGCTGTGTAAAGAATTCCATCAACTAAACTGTCTGTTATTCTTACACTAACCGCTTTATTTTCATGTTCTTTATCAAATGGAAGTAATTCGCCTTTATCATATAAACCAGAGCCCACAAGGGCACCTTGAAAATGTGCATATTCTGCTTTTACGTCAGTGTATACCAGTTTTGAATTGCTGATAGTTTTTGAATTTTCTGAAAATATCCTATATACATGGTTTATACAGTCAGTACTTCCATACTTTATTTCTTCGATATATGCCCCAATTCTTTCTTGTTTTAATTGGTATGAAATTATTCCAGTATAATTAGCACACCCAGCCGCAGGGTATTCATTATGTCCATATTTGATACACGTGTAATATCTCCTTCCAACTTCTTTATATACATCATCTTTCATTAACAAGGTATCGTTACGGTTAAAGCCATCTTTTACCATTAATTTTTCATATTCTTGCAAAGCTGCGTTAACACCTTTTTCGGTTATTGTGATTGTACCATCACCGTTATCGGTGTAGTAGTCTGATATATCGTCAGCAGTTTTCCAGCCTTCTACTATGACAGCACCTATAGCCAAACCACCAACCAAACCAGTACCACCACTAGCAATTACACCGCCAATAGCTAATGCTAAAGTGGCAATATCTTGAAGAATGTCTACTCCGTCAACTTCTTTTGCGTAGACTTTTGCGCATGTATAATCTGATATAATTGTTGTGGAAAGTATACAGATTATTAATAAAAAAGAAATTAGTTTTATTTTTTTGTTCATAATACCCCCAATAAAAAAACACTGTACAACCTAAATTGTATCAGTGTTTTCGGAATTGAATTTTGTTTTATTTGCCAAATTGTCATACTTTATTTGTAATGATATGTATTCATTATTGAGTTTATTATATTTTTTTTCTTTTATACTGTATAAGATAATCATTACATAAAAAGCTACACGGAAAACAAAATCTATATCCATTTTTCCACCCCCTGTTTACACAAGGGTAACACTGATACGTAAGTTTTGCAAGTATGTATTTAATTTTTTTATTTTCTTTTTTTCTTTTTCAGTTCAATAATTGAACTGAATTAATTGACTGTGTTTTTGTTTATCGCTTCTAAAAGTTCTGTGTGTTGTTCTTTGGATATTTCACATGCAGTAAAAGTAACACAACCTATAAGTCCAGCCGCGAGGTTGTAGTAATACATGTCTTCGGGTCTGCGGTGGATAACTGCAAGCAGTACAGACGTAGCACCAGCCATAAAAAAAATTAAGATAGCATATAAAACATTGAGATATCTTATACTTTTTATCTTGTTTTTTATTTTTTCTTTAATTTTGTTTTTCATATGATTTACCTCATTTTATTAGTTTTATTGTTGGTTTTTAAAATGGACTCGTAGGAGCGTGGACAAATCCCCCATTCATTGTTACGGCTTTTTCCAAACTGTATTTTATTTTTGAAGCTATCCATATACCATCAATATTTTTTTGCCGTATTGCGCTTGCTTGTTCGGAAGTGTAACCCTGTTCCAGCAGGCGTTCAAAATGTCTGTCAGGCATTACACCAAATTTTTTGTTGTATTCATGTTCAAGTGGGGAAAAGTTAAGCCTTGCGGTTTTCATATAATCACTTTCCTTTCTTTTTTTGTAAATAAAAAGGGAGTTTTTCAGACTCCCTTTTATGCGGTCTCGCTAAAACTAATTAGCGACAGACTTGAAAAAGCCAAGACCAAGACGGATTGCAAGGAACAAGCCCATAATTCCTAATGCGATAGGAAATGCCGCAGTTACCATTGAGGTAACATCCGTCTGCACCTGTGTAAGTGCCGTTGTGAACACTTCTGTTAATGCTTCTGACATGTTTTTCACCACCTTTACTTTATATTGTTTATATTAACAAGGCTTATCGCCTTGAAAATACCGTATGCAAAAAGCTGTAATACCGTTGCGATTCCAAAACCGTAGCCAGTCATTAAGCCAGCTAATTCCATTATCTGTTTTACATGTTCAACGTTTATTGTAAATTCCATGTTTACACCCTCATTCTGTCCCATATGTGGTGGGCAAGAAAACAACCAATGATCACGGATAGCAACACAACTTGTACAATGCCGATAGCCGCGGTATTTGTAGCGTATTCGTGAAAATAATCGTTAAATTCGCGGAACTCTGTGACAAGTTCGGTATTGTCGGTAGGCATGTCGGTATTGAATAGTTGCATTATTTCCTTTTCGGTCTCTGATTCCTTTTCGGTCTCTGATTCCTTTTCGGTCTCTGATTCCTTTTCGGTCTCTGATTCCTTTTCGGTCTCTGATTCCT